>CAZXKR010000030.1:0-10815 GCA_964641305.1 uncultured Puniceicoccaceae bacterium
GGGGACATAGACCGCCTGGAAGGAGGTGATGGAACCTTTGTTCGTGGATGTGATACGCTCCTGCAGGATGCCCATTTCCTCGGACAGCGTGGGTTGGTAACCAACGGCAGAGGGTGAGCGACCGAGCAGGGCGGACACTTCCGAACCAGCCTGGGAGAAGCGGAAAATATTGTCTACGAAGAGGAGCACGTCTTGGCCCATTTCATCCCTGAAGTATTCCGCCATAGTGAGACCCGACAGGGCGACGCGCATGCGGGCCCCGGGAGGCTCGTTCATTTGACCGTAAACGAGAGCCACCTTGGATTTGGAAATATCTTCTTGGTCGATGACTCCTGCGTCCGACATTTCGTGATAGAGGTCGTTGCCTTCGCGGGAACGCTCCCCTACCCCGGCGAACACCGAGTAACCGCCGTGACCCTTGGCGATGTTGTTGATGAGCTCCATGATGACAACCGTCTTACCTACGCCCGCTCCGCCGAAGGCACCAACCTTGCCGCCCTTGATGAAGGGGCAAATGAGATCGATCACCTTGATGCCGGTTTCGAGGATTTCGGCCGTGGTGTCCTGTTCCGCAAGGGTGGGAGGAGTGCGGTGAATTGGGCGGGTGTGCTCGGTCTCGCAGGGACCGAGGTTGTCCACGGTGTCGCCCACGACATTGAATATGCGCCCAAGAATCTTGTCGCCGACAGGCACGGAGATTGGGGCCCCGGTGTTGGAGACGTCCATGCCGCGAACGAGCCCCTCAGTGGAAGACATGGCGACAGCGCGAACGCGACTGCTCCCAAGGTGCTGCTGCGTTTCGAGGGTAAGGTCGACATCCTCTTCCGCTCCGGCAGGCCGGAAATTAATCTTGAGGGCATCGTAGATTGCGGGAACCGAACCCTCATCGAATTCGGCGTCGACTACGGCACCGATGACTTGGACGATCTTTCCTGTATTGTTTTTTTCGCTCATCTGACTTGGTGAAGATAAAAGTGGATTTGGTAGAAAAGTACTAGGCCCCGTCGGTAAAGGCGGCGGCGGAGAGTTCGATGATTTCTTGAGTGATGGCAGCTTGCCGTGCTCGGTTGTACTGGAGGGTAAGGTCGTCGACTAAGTTGCCCGCGTTGTCGGTTGCGTTCTTCATGGCTACCATGCGGGCACTGTGCTCGGAGGCTTGGGATTCGAGAATCAACTGATATATTTCCTGCTTCACGTAAAGTGAGGCAAGCTCGGCCAAGATTTCCTCGCGCCCCGGCTCGAAGAGAATTTCGCGAGAGTCCTTGGCTAACTCGTCGTCGGGCGAACCAAAACGAGCGTGGAGGGTGGCCAGCATCGTCTCAAGATCGGAAAAGGGCAGAAGCTGAACGATCTCGGGGTCTTGCTGCAGGGTGTTCACAAAACTGGTGTAGGCGACCTCCACCGTATCGATGTTTTCCTCCAAATATTGATGGAGGAGAAACTCGACTACTTTGCGCACCTCGGAAAAGGGGGCTCGGTCGGACACCGTGAAGTCCGCCAACAAATCACGTCTGGTTCGCGAAAGGTATTGAGTGGCTCTTTTACCAACGGCTACGAACTTGGCCGATGCATCCACTTCGTGGACTATACGAAAGAGGTTTGCGTTGAGAGCCCCGCAAAGGCCTTTGTCGGTGGACAAGACTAGAATCCCTCGGTGTTTCACGGGGCGGCTCTCGAAAAAAGCCTGTCCCGACTCCTGCACGTTGTTGGAAAGAGAACCGATTACGTCGGCAAGCAATAGAGCGTAAGGACGACCGCACTTTGCGGATTCCTGCGCCCGCTTCATCTTGGAAGTCGCCACCATCTGCATCGCCTTGGTGATTTGGCGGGTGTTCTTTACGCCCTTGATGCGGTTGCGAATGTCGCGAGTGTTGGCCATTTGAGCTATACGGTGATGGAGGCTCTATACAGGTAAAAGTGAATCGCCGGTTTCAGGCGAAGGAACGTTTCCAGTCTTCGACGGCCCTGCGAAGGTCTTCCTCGATGCTTTCGGTGAGGTTTCCTTCCTCGTGTATCTTTTGAACGACTTCCTTGCCGCTTCCGGTAAAGTATTCCTTGAGACTCTCTACGGCTGCCGTGATTCGGGATACGTCGATTGAATCAAAAAAGTCGTTTTCCATAGCCCACATGACGCCAGTCTGGACAGAAACCGGAACGGGGCTATAGACGCCTTGCTTGAACATTTCCACGATGCGCGCACCTCGATCCAGTTGCGCTTTGGTGGTGGCATCCAGGTCGGATTCGAACTGAGAAAAGGCGGCCAGTTCTCGAAATTGGGCAAGTTGCAATTTCACCTTACCGGACACTTTCTTGTAAGCCTTTACTTGTGCCGCGGAACCGACACGCGATACGGACAAGCCAACCGACACTGCCGGACGGATGCCCTTGTTGAAAAGATCGGTCTCAAGAAAGATTTGGCCATCGGTGATGGAAATGACGTTGGTGGGGATGTAGCCCGCGACGTCTCCCATCTGCGTTTCAATGATTGGCAAAGCAGTGAGCGAACCGTTACCGCTGTCCTTGTTGAGACGCGCGGAACGCTCGAGGAGCCTTGAATGCAGGTAAAAAACATCACCTGGAAATGCTTCGCGACCTGAGGGACGCTTCAAGATAAGTGAAATTTGTCGATAGGCAACTGCGTGCTTGGAAAGATCATCGTAGACAATGAGGGCGTCTTTACCATTTCTAAGAAACCACTCGCCCATGGCGCATCCCGCGTAGGGAGCTAGGTATTGGTTGGCGGGATTGTCGGCTGCAGGAGCCGCGACCACTGTAACGTAATCCATGGCTCCGTTGTCCTCCAAGGCCTTAATCGTACGGGCAATGTTTGAGTTCTTCTGACCAACGGCAACGTAGATGGAATAAACAGGGCGAAAATCAGGGTCACCACTTTCTTCGCCCAGCTTGTTGATTTTCGCTTGATTGATAATGGTGTCGATGGCGATCGTGGTCTTGCCCGTGGAGCGATCCCCTATGATCAATTCGCGCTGGCCACGACCGACGGGAATCATCGAATCGATGGCCATAATGCCCGTTTGCAGCGGTTGGTCCACCGACTGTCGCGGGATAATGCCCGGAGCAATCCGTTCGACGGGATAATTCTCGCTTGAGTCGATAGGGCCCTTCTCGTCAATGGGGCGTCCGATGGCATCCACTACCCTGCCTAACAACCCCATACCTACGGGTACGGAGAGCAAGCGACCAGTGGTTTGGACTTCGTCGCCTTCCTTTAAACGACTCGCATCGCCCAAAATTACGCAACCGACCGAATCTTCCTCTAAATTCAAGGCAATTCCGGAAACGTTGTCCGGAAACTCGACCATCTCGTTGAACATGACCTTGGAGAGTCCGTCCACACGGGCAACGCCGTCGGCCAAAGTCGTGATGCGCCCAACATTCGTCCGAGTGGCATCCGTGGAAAGGCTTTCAATTTCCTTTTTTATAAGTTCTGTAATATTACTCATTGCTTAAAGAATATTCGTGGGAAGGAGGGAAAGTTCGTAGGTAAAGGTCAACTTAGGGCTCTTACGAGAGGACGAAGACGGGTGGCAGCCGAATCCTCGTAGACATCGTCGCCCACCTTGACTCGAATACCGACAAGTAAATCCTGATTTTCGCGTAATTCAACTTCGATGCTTCTTCCGTACTGTCGAGATAGTTCCTGCTTCAAGGATTCAATCGCCTCCTCCGCAGGTTTTCCGGCAAACTCCACTATGGCTACGCCCTTGGATAGCTCGCGTTTAACATGATCCAAATACAAGTGAAGCAAAAGTTTGTGTTCGCGTGGCGGATTCGCTCGAAGAGATTCGAGAACCTCGCGAACTTTCTCATCGACCACCCTACCCTCTTCGTCGAGGGAAAGCTGTATCAGTTTCTTCGAGATTTCTCGGATGCGCGAGGATGCAGTCATTTTAGGAAAGGAAACAAGTGAGAAACGACAGTCCTAGTTCGACGACAATTTGGCTTCGCGAGCTGCAGAATCACTGAAGCGATCGCGTTCGTCAGTGCTCAGTTCACGCCCCAAAACTCGTGAAGTCGCCATCACCACGAGTGATGCGATTTCCTCGCGGGCCTCCTCAAGAACGCGTTGCTTTTCCAGTTTCATGGCATCTCGAGCCTTTGAAACGATTTCAGCGGCTTGTTTCTCGGCCTCTTCGCGCTGACTTTCTAGATGCGCCTTCGCTTGGTCACGGGCCTGAGAAACCGTTTTTTGGGCTTCCACCGAGGCATCCTTCAAGGTTTCTTCTTGCTTGCGATCGGTTTCCTCAAGTTGAAGCTTAATTTTCTCCGCATTCTTTAGGGAGTCCGCAATTTGCTCCTCTCGCTCCTTAACCGAGGAAAGAATGCCCTTGAAGGCGAATTTCCAGATCAAGAAGGCGACGACGGCGAAATTCACGGCTTGGGCAAACAATAGATGCCAATCGACGCCAAACTTTTCGGTGATGCCGTGAATGGTTTCCTCAAGTCCGCCTGCTGCTAATAATATCTCTATCATGTCATCGGTGTGTCATGGAAATAAAGTTTGCTCAGGAATGCGATAATCCCTTGCAGTTATTAAAGAAACAAAGCGTAGAAAGCGACCGCCTCGGCCAATGCCATGCCGATGATGGCCTGCGTTAGAATCTTGCCGGATGCATCGGGGTTGCGCCCCACGGCCTCCGTGGCCTTCATTGCGGCCAAACCCACGCCAATGGCTGCTCCTAGGCAACCGAGACCGGCCTGGATCGACTTCATATCTCCAGTTACTTGTGCCAATACTTCGAACATATTATTTTCCTTTTAATTATTTTTGTATGATTGATTGTTGGCCCGTCGTCCACTCACGCGGATGGTCCCGGCGGGAAAATAGTTTAGTGCTCTTCTCCGTCTCCATGGTTGCAAATCAAGCCGATGTAAACCGAAACCAACAGCATGAAGACCAAAGCCTGCACGATGCCGATGAGTACTTCAAGAAAGTAGAAAGGCAAGGGAACCACGCCCATCATAATGTCAGAGAGCCAAGCAGGGGCTCCGAGTCGATTGCCCATCTCGAACATGCTGTGAAGCAGACTCTCTCCCCCAAATACGTTTCCAAACAGTCGGAAACTCAGGGAAATTGGGCGAAAGGCGATCGAAACAACCTCGATGAAGCCGACAAGGAGAAAAATGACGCCGAGAAAGTAGAACATTCCCCAATGTACCTCTCCCTTGTTGGCCTTGTTGCCAAACCAGTCCTTGAGGATTGCCTTGGGACCTGCGTAGCGGAAAATGAAATAGAGCCAAGCGATGTTGGCGACGGCGGCCAGTGCAAATGTCATGTTCAGATCCGCGTTGCCCGGTCTAATAAAAGCGGTCCAGTGGCCGTGCTCGTCTTTTGTGTAAAGAGTTCCAACCCCGGGCAACAAACCACTAAGATTATTCACGAGAATGAATACAAATAGACCACTAAGAAGCCAGAAAGATGGAAAAAAGACACGTCGGCCAACTATCGGCTCGACAATATCCCGCAATCCTCCAATCACGGACTCGACCACAAGTTGACCACGGGACGGGACAAGGGAAGGTTTGCTTACCAAGGACTTTACGATTGCGATAAGCAACAATGAGACTACCCAGCTCGTTACCATTGAATTGGTAATTGGGAAATCTCCCACATGCCACAATTCTTGTGCAGTAATGCTTACACCACCACTAGAAGCGTGAAGATGTATTGCCGACAGAAAAAAACTAAATGTGCTTAGAAGCTTGAGCACTTTTATCAAGATTTAATAAAAGTTAGAGTTATAAGGTAAAATAAGCTGAGGTCAATGGGGTTTTTCCTTTTTTTCGTGAAAAACAAAGCAAAAAAAGATCATTTAACGACTAGGCTATCGAGGTTAGAAGTTGCAATAGAATATGATTAAATAACTGGTTTAAAGATCCTTGTCGTTGCAGCGAGTGGCCATGAAGGTCTGGTACTCAGGTAAAATATTCTGGAAGAAGGTCTCGTGCTCAAAAGGCCATACAGCTTCAGGTTCAATATTCCATAACTCGCTCCCGTTTACCTGATCCAGAGCCCATGCAAAGTAATCTTCATGATCAGTACGGAAGCACAATTCGGCATTCGGGACAGAGCGAGCAGCCAGCAAGTCGAGAAAGGGATGCTGAATGAGGCGCCGTTTGTGATGACGTTTTTTGGGCCATGGATCAGGAAACAAGAGAACAGTTCTTTTAAGAAGTAAAGCATCAGGCAAGTTTTCAAGAAACTCTTTGGCTTCCGTTTTAAAAAAGAAAAGATAAGGAAGTTCGCGCTTTACCCTTTTACTGTTTGCCTTATCTATTCTCTTGGTAATCAGGTCGATACCAATGCATGGGTTGTCGGGCTTACTTTCGGAATAGGCGGTTAGCCAGTGCCCGTGACCACATCCGATTTCCAAGGTCAGACCGTACGCAAGACGATCCTCGGGAATGGTCGAGAGGCATTCCTCGCCGAAGAGTCGAATGCGTTCTTGACGAGTCGCGAGGTCAACATACTGCTCGCGAAAAAGGTCAATCACTCCCCTACCCCATCATTGCCTAAGTTCTTGCCAGAAAGGATTACCATCAGCACACTGACGTCGGAAGGGTTGACGCCGGAAATACGACCAGCCTGCGCAAGCGTGGAAGGGCGTATCAGTGAGAGTTTTTCAATACTTTCCTTGCGTAACCCGGGAAGGTCTTCATAGGAAAAGTCAGGTGGTATCTTGACCTTTTCGGACTCCGCTAGCTTGGCGACGTTGCGAAATTCACGTTCCAAGTAACCGGAATAGGTCGTGCGATAGAGAATTTCGTCTTGCGTCGGTCTGGGCAAACGCAAGAAATCGCTGGGAAGGGCGTTCACTCCCCCACCCTTCCTTAGATGGACTGCGGCAGTAATGCCACTTTCTACTTTAACCGTTTCGAATTCGTGTATCCATTTTTCGACATTAGCTAACTTTTCCTTTACGGAGGAGAGTCGAGTGGAGGTCAGAACTTCAAAACGCTCGGAGTGCTTCAGCATACGAAGTTCAGCGCTTCCATGATTAAAGAGCAAGCGGTGCTCGGCTCTACTGGTGAACATACGATACGGTTCCGTCGTGCCTTTTGTTACAAGATCATCAACAAGTACTCCCAAATACCCTTCATTGCGGCCAATGATCAAGGGTTCTTCGCCACGGACCTTGGCAACTGCATTTAAACCTGCCAAAATGCCCTGGCCGGCAGCTTCTTCATAACCTGAAGTGCCATTTATCTGACCTGCAAAAAATAGAGATTCCAGTATTTTGGATTCAAGGTTGCGGTGTAATTGAGTAGGTGGAGCATAGTCGTATTCCACCGCATAAGCAGGTCTAAGAATGATAGCTTCCTCGAGTCCGGGTATGGTTTTTAAAATCTCGTGCTGAACAGAAAATGGCAAACTTGTGGAGAGACCGTTGACATACCATTCATCGGTATTAATCCCTTCGGGCTCTAACTGGATGCGATGTGAGTCCTTGTCGGAAAAACGAACAATCTTGTCCTCGATGCTCGGACAATAACGAGGACCTGTTCCAACAATTTCGCCACAGTAAAGAGGAGACAGTTTTAGGTTCTTTCGAATAATTTCGGATGTTTTTCCCGTCGTTCGGGTAACGCGACACGTCACTTGAACGCCACCTCCAAACGGAAAGCTTGCCAGATGACTATTCCCATGTTCCACGTGGAACCAACGCGATGAATGTTCCATGTGGAACATGTCGTCTTCGGATCGAGTGTCATGAAAGGCGAAAAAGGTTGGGTTTTCGTCCCCAAACTGTTCCTCGAGCTGGTCAAGCTTGATGCTTTTACCTAAAAGCCGTGGCGGCGTACCAGTTTTAAAACGTTCAAGTTCTATCCCATACTTCAGGAAATCTGACGACATGCCTTTGGCCACGTGATCCCCGAGGCGACCGCCTTCACTCTTGTTTTGTCCGACATGCATGAGTGCTCGAAGGAAAGTTCCTGTGGTCACGACTACAGTGGATGCGAAAAATTCGATGTCTAAACTCGTGCGAACCCCAATGCATTTGCCATCCTCCACGATCAAACCCGTGACCATAGTTTGAAATACCATAAGGTTTTCGGCGAGTTCCAATACGTGCTTCATCCTACATTGGTAAGCCTTTTTGTCACATTGGGCTCGTGGAGCCTGAACCGCTGGTCCTTTGGATGTATTCAGTAGTTTAAACTGTATGCCTGTGAAATCGGTATTTAGCGCCATCTCACCGCCAAGGGCATCGATCTCACGCACTATCTGACCTTTGGCTTGGCCACCAATCGCGGGATTGCAACTCATTTGGGCGATATTGTCCACGTTACCGGTAAGCATAAGGACATTCGCCCCGCAACGGGCTGCAATTAAGGCAGCTTCACAACCCGCATGCCCAGCGCCACAAACGATAACATCGTAAGCTTGATTTTTCCCGTATTTCAGTCCTGTGCTCACTTGCCAATGCAAAAGGAATTAAAGAGGCGGTCGAGCATATCCTCATTGTCCGTCTTGCCCACGATTTCACCGAGGGCATCGATACCAGATGTGATTTCAAGTAGGGAAAGTTCAATGGACATATCTTCCAGAAGTAACCGATGAGCCTCCCGTAAAAAGTCTCCTGAAATTGCGAGATTGGCAGCATGCCGTGCGTTCACGATCATGCAGTCCTCCGACGGTGGCGGAATGAGTTTTTGCATCATCAGCTCTATCGCCGTTCTACAATCATCAAGACCTTCACCCGTTTCAATAGAGAGCCGTAAGTGCTGGAAGTCAGGGAGAAAGTCATGGAAATCCTTGCTGTCAGTGAGATCGATTTTGTTTTCTAAAATAAGACAGTTTTCTGCATTAATATTTTCGGCGAGCACTTTGCCAACAGAATCAGGAGAGGGTAGGGCGCTATCCAAGACAAAAAGAAAGCAGTCCGCCTCTTCTGACAATTGAAGCGTCCGATCGATGCCTAAACGCTCCACTGTCGAACCACCTTCGCAAAGGCCTGCGGTGTCCATCATCTCAACCATAAAAGGACCGATCTCTATTCGACTGGAAAGATAATCCCGAGTTGTTCCACTTTCCTCACTTACGATGGCTCGCTCCTCGCCACAGAGCAGGTTGTACAAACTACTTTTACCGGCATTGGGTGATCCCACTATCAGGCATCTGATTCCTGCCTCCAGCAACTGAGTGCAACCTGCAGATTGCGAAAGGTGATCTACCTCCCCAATAAGATTGGCCAAAGCGAAAGACGGGACCTTCATCTCTTCCGCCGGAAGGTCTTCTTCAGGAAAATCAATATATGCCTCGAGGTTTGCTTGAAGATCAAGCAATCTCGACTGGAGGTCTCTGATTTTTTTTCCGAGGTCTCCGCGGAGTTGAATTCGGGCCACTTCAAGAGCTCGTTCGCTGGAAGCTTTGATGAGGGTTGCCACTGATTCAGCTTGGGTCAAATCCATGCGACCCGAGAGGAATGCTCGTTTAGTATACTCCCCAGGGTCGGCCAAACGGCATCCTCGGGCAACCAAGTCCTCGATTATCTTCTTGGATATCAGGGGGTTGCCATGTGAACTGATTTCTAGGGAAGGCTCACCCGTGTAGGACTTTTTTGCCTCGTAGAATACGAAGATCACATCGTCTATTAGGCATTCGTTAATATCCAGATATCTGGCAAGGGTTGACCGACGAGGGGTAGGGTAGGGGACTCGAAGCGCATCCTTGCACAATTTTTGGCAAAGTTCTCCACTTACACGAACGACTGCTATTGCTGACTCTCCAATCGGCGTCGCAGCCGCAACGATCGAATCGTTCGCGGACACTTGTCGGGCCAACCTTTCTCAGGAATCGTCGGCAGGTTCGCTTTGTGCGAGAACCGAACCAACGGTGACCTGAACCTTTTCGAGAATGGATTTCGTCAGCTTGGCCATAAGCTCGGGGTTCTCGGACAAAGCCTGCTTAGCCGCTTCCCGTCCTTGTCCGACGAGTTCTCCATCGTAGGAAATCCAAGATCCCTTCTTGTCGAGAATTTGATGTTCTACGCCAAGGTCGACAACAGAACCCGTGCGAGAAATGCCCTCGTCGTACATGATGTCGAATTCACAAGCCGTAAAGGGCGGTGCTACCTTGTTCTTCACTATTTTCACACGAGTTCGTGAACCGGTGACCGTGCCATTGGATTCCTTTATCTGGCCGATGCGCCGAATATCCATGCGGACTGAACAGAAAAACTTGAGGGCACGTCCACCGGGCGTGGTTTCAGGACTACCGAACATTACGCCGATTTTTTCTCTAATTTGGTTGGTGAAGATGCATACGCAGTTGGTTTTTGCAATTGCAGCCGTGAGCCTACGCATGGCTTGGCTCATCATGCGGGCTTGCAAACCCACAGTGGTGTCCCCCATTTGACCGTCCAACTCCTGTCGTGACACCAGTGCCGCCACCGAATCCACAACGATGACATCGATAGCGCCCGAACGGATCAGAGTTTCAGTAATGTTGAGTGCGTCTTCGCCACTCTCGGGCTGAGAAATCATTAGGTTGTCGAGGTCCACTCCAACTATCTTGGCATATCTGGGATCGAGAGCGTGTTCGACGTCAACGAACACGGCATTTCCGCCTTGTCGCTGTGCTTCCGCTATGACACTGAGGCAAAAAGTAGTCTTGCCCGAGGACTCGGGACCATAAATTTCGACAGTCCGTCCTCTTGGAAGGCCACCAGCACCTAAGGCGAGATCGATGGCTAGGGAGCCAGTCGAGATGACGGAAACATTCATCTTGGTGGCATCGCCAAGGCGCATCAAGGCTCCATCACCAAACTTCTTGTTAATACCGGAAATGGC
>CAZXKR010000031.1:0-10700 GCA_964641305.1 uncultured Puniceicoccaceae bacterium
GTTTGGTTTAAGGGGAGATACAATTTTCTTCCCTATCGCATACCCTAAGTTCTTCCTACCTCATATATTGCCACTCCGGCAAGTAGGTTTGGGAGGACTCTGCAATGGGTTTTCCAGTCTCCGCCTAGGCACACTCTCCTTCGGAGGACTAGGTTGCGGTCTCGACAGAACTTTTCGAAATCATGGATTGCTATAGGGTTGATGGGGGTCCGTTCGTGCCAAGCCTTGTCGTATACGTCGTTTATGATCCGACTACCGTTTAAGAAATAGTGGAGTCGATTACGCCAAAAACCGTGATTAACAAAACTTACCACGACTCGCTTGGCGACCTGTAGAGCTTTTTCAATGACTTCACATGGGTTGTTTAATTCTTCCATTGTGCGGGAGAATACGATCCAGTCGAAAGAATCATCAGGAAAGCCAGCAAGAGTTTTGCGAACATCGCCTTGATAGACCGGAGCAGCTCGTGAGACACAGCCAATGACTTTCTCAATATCAATGTCCACGCCTAAACCTCGAACCTGTTTGGTCTTGGCCAAGTGTTCTAGGAGAATTCCGCGACCGCACCCTAGGTCAAGAACGCTTTCGCCTTGCCCGACCCATTCATCGATGACTCGAAAATCGGCTTCTTTTTTTGCTTCTGTCCGAGTGATCGAATCGGGCCTAGCACTTTGGCGGTCTAGTTCTCTTTGGTCCGCTCCCTCCAGAAAAACTTGTATAAGGCGATGGAATCGTTCGGATTTGAGTAAGAAGGAATCGTGACCGAAATCGTGATCGATTTCAGCATAGGAGGCATCCTTACCCAGGCATTGGAGAGTTTCCACAATTTTACGATTTTGTTTGGGAGTGTATAGCCAGTCCGATGTGAAACCTACAGCAAGAGTGCGGGCATTTATTCGACTGAGGGATTGTTCGAGTCCTCCCTCCTCCGCATGAAGATCGAATCGATCGAGAGCCTTGGTGAGATGGAGGTAGGTGTTTGCGTCAAAGCGGTTTACGAAGGTTTTCCCTTGGTGGCGTAGGTAGCTTTCAACCTCGAACTCAACTCCAAAATGAGCCTCTATTGACTTCGTTGTGTCACCGTCTATTTGCTCGCGGCGAGATCTACCGAACTTTTGCTCCATGCCTTTGCCCGAAAGGTAAGTGATGTGAGCCATCATTCTGGCGATCGCGAGTCCGACTTCCGGACCCCCGCCGGACGGATAGTCTCCACCGTTCCATTCCGGGTCGCCTTGAATTGCGGCTCGACCAACGTCGTTAAAGGCGATTGTTTGGGCGTTATGTCGCGTTGTCGCTGCGATCACTACGGTTCGTGCGACTAACTCGGGGCATGATACTGCCCACTGCAATGCCTGCATTCCACCCATACTGCCTCCTACGACGGCATATAGCTTTTCGATGCCGAGATGTTTCACTAGACGCTTTTGGGCGAAAACCATATCGCCTATGGTTAACTCTGGGAATGAAATGCCGTATGTTTTCCCCGTAGCTTCATTGACCGAAGTTGGACCAGTGGAGCCTTGGCATGCACCAAGGCAATTAGAGCAAATTACAAAGAATCGTTTTGTATCGATAGCCTTGCCGGGACCTATCACTTGGTTCCACCAACCTGGTTTCGCATCCTCTGGCGAATGAACCCCGGCACAATGATGGTCGCCCGTTAGAGCATGGCATATAAGAATCGCATTTTCCTTGTCCGCAGCAAGCTGTCCATATGTTTCATAACGTAGATTTATGGATGCGATTTCCCCTCCTCTCTCAAACTGAAAGGGTGTGTCGTCAACGAATTCCTTTGGTTTTACAAGACCAACTTCGCCAACTCCGTTTAGGTAATCGGGATCTTTTTTACTTCCGATCACGTTATAGGAAACTCCTTTGTTTTAGATGCCTGTGCTTACCTGCATCTCAGCACAAGATAATGAGTTTTCTTATCCTTGTGTAGCGTAGGCTTCAAGCAAAGCTTCATCTATGTCATAATTGCTGTGAACGGCCTTAACGTCTTCCAGTTCGTCGAGGTTGTCAATTAGACGCAATACTTGACGAGCTATGTTTTCGTCCGAGACGTCGACAAGGTTTTCCGGGAGATAGACAAGTTCTGCAGAATCTGCCTCAATTTCTGCGGCATTAAGTGCTTGTGTAAATTTATCGAATTCACTCACTTCGGAAAGAACTTCGAAATGCTCTTTTTCAGCAACAACATCATCTGCATCGTTTTCAAGAGCCAATTCCGTGAGCGTATCTTCATCAGTTTTGTCTTTGGCAATTAGGAATTGGCCTTTGCGCTTAAAATTGTAGGAGAGAGCACCTGCACCCGCGAGATTCCCCCCTCCTTTTCCAAGCGTGCTCCTGACTTCTGAAGCGGATCTGTTTTTGTTGTCTGTAGTAACTTCTATTATTAAGCCAACTCCTCCCGGGGCGTAGCCTTCGTAAAGCAGTTCTTCGATTATTGTGCCTTCAAGTTCTCCCGTACCCTTCTTGATCGCTCGCTCTACATTTTCTGCCGGCATGTTCGCTTGCTTAGCCTTTAGAATTAAAGTGCGCAGTCGCGGGTTGAACTCAGCGTCTCCTCCGCCATCACGTGCAGTTAGCATTAGCTCTTTACTGATAACGCTAAAAATCTTACCGCGTTTGGCATCTACCGCAGCCTTGTGCCTTTTGGTTGTCGCCCATTTGCTGTGCCCGGACATCTCTTTTTATCTTATTTAATTTTGGTCTCTTTGCTTTTACGATAAATCTGACTTCATACTCAAGATTTGTTGGCAAGTTTCTTCAAGAGAAATTCATACGCAGCTTCCAGCCGTTCTTTTTTCTTCATGGCTTCATCCTGTCGCTTGGCTCCAAGGTTACGCAATTTGTCGGGATGATACTTTTCCATGCGACCACGGTAAATTTCATCGATTTGTTTTTTGTTTAGCTTTCCGCGCAACTTTAAACCGAGAACTTGGCGATGTTGCCTTTCCTCTTCCTCGATGAAATCGGCATCAGGTTTTTTCTGAGCAATTTTAGCTTCATCTTTCGCTAAAATACTTCTTTCGGCTTCGATTTCCTTTGGAGATTTGCCTTCCTTCGTAATGAGTGTCTGGAAGATGCTCATCGCATTCTGCACTGTCCAATACAGAACTAGTGCGGAAGAAAAGAAATACAAAAACACGAGGAACATGAACGGCATCATTCGCATCATCTTTGCATTGATACGTTGAGAATCACTTGCATCAGGACCAAGCTGCATAGGTGTAAGCTTCATCTGAAACCACTGTGTGGCCAACATGACAAAGGGCAGAGCGTTTATCGAAAAACCAGCGACGTCTGCGACATTATCTTGCTCGGAAAGATCACTTACCCAGAGAAAGCTTTGACCATACAGTTCAGCCGCCGAACGAAGCATATAAAACATTCCCAAGAAAATAGGCATCTGAACTAGGATCGGCCAGCATCCCGCAAATGGGTTGACTCCTTGCTCCTTGTAAAACTTCATCATTTCCTGATTCATTTTCTGTGAATCATTTTTGTGTTTTTCACGGAGTTTCGCCATTGGTTCCTGCAACGCCTGCATTCTTTTCTGGGAGCGTGTGGCTTTTGCGGTAAGGGGCCAGAGCACTAATTTAAGGACGATTGTCAGGAGGATAATCGCTAGACCGAAGTTGCCTAGAATGTCTTGCAACTTGTTCAGAAACCAATTCATCGGCGCAGAAACCCACTCAAATGGGTTGAACTGCATAACCTTGTCCTGTTCCATTCCCAGTGAGGAGAGAATCATATAATCTTTTGGCCCCGCGTAGTAGAAGCATTCGACGCTTCTGCTCTCTCCTGGAGAAATATCTCCAAAAGGAATGGAGATGGATCCCGTTACCCCCTGTTCCTGATTGCTGGCGTTGTCGCCCGTAATTGGCTCAATTGGCATTCCTCGAACTACGGCATCCTTTTCTTCCTTAGGTCGAAGAATGCTAACGAAAAACTGATTGTTAACTGAAGCCCATTTAGCTGCTGATAATTTCTTTCCCTCGTGAAGCCGACCAGAATTACCCATTTCGTTAACCTGAAAAAACTCTTCAGTTTCACCATCAATGCGACCACTGCATTCGGCACACCCCCAGCTCGCCTCTTGTGGGTTTCCCGAATTGAAGTAGCCTACATGCATGTATGACGCTGCTTGGTCGATGAAATTAAATTTTCTGGGTATAGGAAATGCTGAACCTATGCCGAACTTTATCCGATCGAGCTTTAGGCTGGTGTTTCCTCTGTTAATCACGGTTGTTCTATGCCTAATCAGATAGGTTTCGTTTGCTTCTCGAAAATATTCACGACGAATCTCAACATTGCCCGTGCGATTTAGGAAGGTCACCTGGGAATTCAAATCTTCACTGTTGTCGATTTCGTAAGCTCTCGAATCGTAGCCAGGTAATGGGTTGCTCAAAGGATCGCCATCATAGTTTTCGAACGACATGCTAAATGCATTACGGTCAAAGCCTTTACCATTTTCATTCGTAGAGAATGTCATGTCATAGCGTTTCTTGAGGCGTTGCGCTTCTTCCAGATGTACCGCACTAATGGCTCCGCCGAGAGTAGTAAATTCAAAAGAAGAGCTATTACTGACAAGTCCCTTGTATGTTTTAACCTCTTGAGTACTCTTCGTAGAAAGAAGTGTTGCATTGACATCCAGTTGGGTTCCGCTGGTTGCGATGTTGGTTATGGCGGGGGCTGTGTCATTACTGTCGACCTGCTCTTTGCGTAAGCTCGTGTCATGCAACTGGTTTTCTTCTGCGTTCTTCTGCTGTACTTTTGCCTGTTCCACATAAAGGTAAGTGGCGAAAAGCAATAGGCTAAAGCCAATGAGGTAGTTTTTCATTTATCTGTGTTAAAGCGTTTGCATGTATGCAGAAAGTCCATCTCCAATGTCGGATAGGATTGCGAAAAAAAAGTTGAGTGTGGAATTATCACCAAATCGCATCTCTCGGGCAGAATTTTTTTATGATTCCTAAACAACTCTCTAAAGACTCTTTTGGCTCGGTTGCGCTTGACGGCGTTTCCTAGTCGTCTTGTTGCAATTATTCCAATCCTTCTTTCAGTCGTTGGTCTTTCGTCGTCAATAAGCACTTGCGCCAAGAAATGATTAGTGCGCACACGCTTTCCTTTCTGTTTAACGGTTTGGAATTCCTCACGCTTGTGAATGCGGTTTTTAGACTTGAAGCCGAAACCGCAACTACTGACTGACTTTTGCCTTAAAATAGCAATATCTAGCGGAAGCGACGTGCCACAGAAGCGGTTAAACGCTTACGTCCTTTACGCCGACGATTCCTTAGGATATTGCGGCCCGCGCTCGTACTGTTGCGTTTGCGAAATCCGCACTTGCGGGCTCGACGAACTTTGGACGGATTATATGTAGGTTTCATGGGTCGTAGGGTTTATTGAAAACGATCTATCAAAGCTTTTTTCAACATAAAGTCAAATCTTCGCTAATAATCCGATCGTACTATCTGATGCATATTTAGTCATGCCAAAAATGTTTCGTCTTGCCGTAGCAAATGAAATCTCCAGTATGTTCTGGTCTTAGACTTAGTCCCGTTCGTCTAGCCAGGTTAGGACACCGGGTTTTCATCCCGGCAACAGGGGTTCGAATCCCCTACGGGACGCCATGCTCTACAAATTTTATACGGATTACTCCTTGGCATGGTTTGGGTTACCGTTATTTAAAGGTAACGTGGGAGCATTTTCATTGTGAAGCGAAGTACCAAACCAATTCGTGTCCGTGGGGCACGCCAAAACAATTTAAAAGGCGTTAATCTCGACTTGATGCCCGGTAAGGTAACCGTAATCACTGGGCTAAGTGGAGCTGGCAAATCCTCCTTACTGTTCGAAGTCTTGCATGCGGAAGGGCAACGACGCTATGTCGAGACCTTTAATCCTTATGTCCGTCAATTTCTGGAAACGATGCCACGACCTAAGGTAGACGCCGTAGAAAACATTCGCCCCTCCATTGTTGTTGAACAGCGCAATTCCGTTCGAAATTCTCGCTCCACGGTAGGAACGATGACCGAATTGTGTGACTACTTTAAGGTGTGGTTCCCGACCGTTGCCAAATTGCTGGACCCTTCTTCAGGCAAACTCTTACGAGAAGAAACTTCCACTTCCCTCACCCGAGGAGTTTTAAAAGAGTTTGCAGGAAAATGTTTAGTATTTGGCTTCCGTTCCCTTCGCCCGGATGCTTTTCCTTCGAAAGAATTTCTAAGTGCCCTGATTAAGGCAGGCTATGTACGAGCATCCGAAAAGAATTCTTTCTGTCGTATTGAAGAGTTGCTGGATGCGAACTGGTCTGCAGGCGAGTTGCTTGTCGGGTTAGAGAAAATTACTATTCTCCCTGATAATCGCAAACGGATTGCCGATGCCGTGTCCACGGCCTTAAAACTGGGTAACGGTGAATTCGTTCTCTTTAACGACAAAGGGAAACCCTTGTGTTCACGATTTGAAGGTCTTAGGTCCTCCGTTAATGGGGTTTCTTTTGCACAGTCTTCTCCTTCCCTTTTTTCATTTAATTCTCCTTTGGGTGCCTGTCCCCGCTGTAAAGGGTTTGGCCGAATCATCGAAATCGATTATCGCCGAGTTATCCCCGAACATTCACTGTCTATAGTCGAGGGTGCCATTCGTGCATTTCGAGGCGAGGTTTATGGTCGGTCGCAGCAAGATCTTATTCGGGTTGCCCGCAAACGCGGTTTCCCCCTTGAGGCACCGTGGTCTTTCCTTTCGGAGACCGAAAAAGCCTTCATCCTCGATGGCGAGGATGACTATGTGGAAGATGCTCAGATGTGGTATGGCCTCCGCAGGTTTTTCCGTTGGCTCGAGTCAAAAACCTACAAGATGCATGTGCGCGTTTTTCTGTCAAAGTACAGGAGTTATGTTTCTTGTCCGGACTGCAAAGGTACTCGCCTCAGTGCGGCATCTCTTCTCTGGCGCTGGCGGGGCAAAACGCTACCCGACCTTTACGCCATGCCTATTGCAAAACTTGACGCAGACCTCCAGCGGTACGCAAAGTCCGTCGGAAACCATCGTGCCGATCTTGCTCTCGAAGGGATTCTCGCCCGCCTTGGATATCTTGAACAAGTCGGTCTGAATTATTTATCACTGGACCGTGCTTCCAAGACTTTGAGCGGAGGCGAAATCCAACGAGTAAACTTAACGGCCTGTCTAGGTGCTTCCCTCACGGAGACCCTTTTTGCTCTAGATGAACCATCGATCGGCTTGCATGCAAAGGATGTGGGCCGATTAATTGGAATTCTGAGAAATCTTGCCGAGCAAGGGAATGCGGTCTGCGTTGTCGAACATGACGAGCAAATAATTCGAGCAGCTGATCAAGTCATTGAAATCGGCCCTTCTCGGGGAGCCAAGGGCGGGCGAGTTACTTTTCGCGGTTCTGTGGCAAAACTGGAGAATGACAAGAAATCCATCACAGGGGCTTATCTTTCGGGGCGAAAGTCCATCAATCTCTTGCAATCCGCTCGCAACAAGAAAGTTATAAAGCAACAACCACTTCTACGAATCCGAGGTGCATCTAGTAACAACATTTGCAAACTAGATTTAGACATTCCAATAGGTTGTTTCGTTGTTCTTGCGGGGGTTTCAGGTTCGGGAAAGTCAACTCTTCTTCACAAAATTATTAGGGAAGGGTTGCTTGTTAGTTTGGGCAATTCTATGGAAAATTCGACCAGAATCGGCCATGTCTGCACCGATATCGATTTTGCCGAAATAGTCACGATCGATCAAACGCCCATTGGCAAGACACCCCGATCGAACCCTGCTCTTTTTGTGGATGCGTGGAATCCCATTCGCTCCGCCTTTGCTCGTACTGACGACGCCCGCCGGGCTGGTCTTTCAGCCTCCCACTTTAGCTTCAACTCAAGAGACGGTCGATGCGAGGAATGTGAAGGTCTTGGTTATGAACAAACTGAAATGCAATTTCTCGCAGATGTTTTTACTCCTTGTTCGGCTTGTGAGGGGCGACGGTTTAAGGATGAAATTCTGTCGATTCGACTAGATGGACTAGATGTGACTGCCGTTCTGAGCCTTTCGGTTTCAGAGGCAATCGAGCAATTTGCTCGTATTCCCCGAGCTGCTCGAAATCTTAATACGGTTGCAGAGGTAGGTCTTGGCTATTTGTCGCTCGGTCAGCCTCTCTCCACGCTTTCGGGCGGAGAGTCTCAACGACTGAAATTGGCCAAGTACATTACCAAAATAGGAATTGGAGACAAACCTTCCCTTCTTCTGGTAGATGAGCCTACTACTGGGCTACATCGAGAGGATGTGGCGTGTCTTCTGAAGGTCATCAAAAGACTTACTGGAAACGGTCACAGTCTGATAGTGATAGAGCATCAGTTGGACATCATCGCAAATGCAGATCAAGTCATAGAGCTTGGACCAGGAGCAGGCGGTGATGGAGGTAAGGTTATTGCCCAAGGTTTACCAAGGAAAGTCGCGAAACTTAGTACTTCGACAGGTGCCATTTTGGCCGATTACTTTAATAAGAATTCCATTACCAAAACACACCCGATATGTTGTTTAGCCGAAGAGCAATCAAGATATCGGCCTAATGTCTCATTGGATTCGGTGAGGATCGATGGGGCTAGGGAAAACAACTTAAAGAATCTTTCACTCAACATTCCCTTGAATGCGTTTACGGTAGTAACTGGGCCTTCGGGATCGGGTAAATCTTCCTTGGCTTTCGATATTATATTTGCAGAAGGGCAACGACGATTTCTCGAATCAATGTCTTCCTATGCACGCCAATTTGTGGAGCAATTGCCGCGTCCTGCTGTAGATGCAGTTTCCAGCCTTCCTCCCACTGTAGCGATCGAACAACGCGTTACTAGAGGAACCAGAAAATCGACAGTAGGGACAATTACGGAAGTTGCTCATTATCTCAGACTTCTTTTCGCCAGAATCGGCATTCAGCATAGTCCCTCAACCGGAGCGCCTGTCGAGAGCTCCTCTGTTGAAATTCTATTGAAACGTCTGAGTGCCGCCGCTCGAAGAAATTTAAAAAAGAATAAATATAAAGAATTTCTTTATCTTTGCTCACCTCTTGTTCGTGGGCGTAAGGGTCATCACAGACCTTTGGCTACATGGGCCGCATCAAAAGGGTACGAACTTCTGCGTTGCAATGGGTCAATGGTTTCAGCGGAAGGATTTGAGGGGCTTAGCCGTTATGCTGAGCATGATATTGACTTAGTCGTTAGGCAAATTACAAAAAGTGACACTAATTTTCTTAGAAGTTCTTTAGAGGAAGCCCTTTCGATCGGTAAGGGCAGCGCATATCTTTTTTGCAGCAATTTAAGTCAGGTCGTTTGGCTTTCTACTGCTCGTGTAGACCTGAACACTGGTGAGGCATTTCCTCAACTCCAACCTAAGCTTTTTTCCTGGAATTCCCCTCGTGGATGGTGTCCGGCTTGTCGTGGCTATGGACACATCGACGATCAATTAAAGGGTGGAAATTCTGTAATTACCGGTTCAAAAAAAGCTTATGATAGCGATATTTGCCCTTCTTGTAACGGAGACCGGATATCTAAACTTTCTCGATCCGTTTTCATTAGTCTTACTGACGATCAGATCATAAATCTACCCGACCTACTTCGGCTTACTCCCCCTGAATTCTTAAGAATTCTGAACAGGCTTGAACTTGATGGCAGGAGTAAGGCGATTGCGGAAATGATTTTACCTGAGATTTGTGAACGCCTCTCATTTATGGAGTCAGTAGGACTCGGTTACCTAAGCTTGGATCGAGCAACCACAACTCTTTCGGGCGGTGAAGCTCAACGTATTAGGCTGGCATCTCAACTCGGCTCAAACCTCTCCGGGGCTCTTTATGTTCTGGATGAACCTTCAATTGGGCTTCACGCCAAGGATAATCAACGTCTCCTTGAATCTTTGGAAGTTCTTAAAGCCAAAGGTAATACTCTGCTCGTCGTTGAACACGACCAAGAGACTATGCTTAGGGCTGACCACATTATAGATCTTGGACCTGGTGCTGGAGAATCCGGCGGTTGGCTACTCGCACGTGGTAAACCTGAAGAAGTATTGAATTCCAAGAAATCTTTGACTGCAAAATTTCTTAGGGAAGGCTTATCGCAATCATTGGGTCGACAATCTCGCGAAATGCCACGAGGTAAACCAAATTCTCGTTCACGAAAAATTTCACAGGACTGGTTTGGCATCATAGGAGCGAACATTCGAAATATTCAAAATGTAGATGTATGGCTTCCCATTAATCGGCTGATTGCCTTGTGCGGTGTTTCAGGAGCAGGCAAATCAACTCTTGCTCGGGGCTTGATTAAGCCTGCAGTTGTTCAGGCTGTCAAAACTAGAGAACCTGTTTTAACGAGCCGAGCTTTACTCGACCAAGAAATTTTTCCTTATGAGTCTTGCAGTAAAGCACCCTTCCGCAAGGTTCTCAATGGAAATCGATTTGCAAAGGTAATCGAAGTCGACCAAAGCCCCATCGGCAAGACCCCTCGTTCGTCACCTGCAACATACATAGGGGCTTGGGATCGCATTCGCTCGTTGTTGTCCTCCCTTCCGGAGGCACAGGTTAGGAGTCTCGGCTCAAAAGCTTTTTCCTTTAACGTTAAGGGGGGGCGTTGCGAAACCTGTAAAGGAGCCGGGAGGATAAAGCTCGAGATGAATTTTTTGCCGGATGCATATATTCTCTGTGAAGA
>CAZXKR010000032.1:0-10383 GCA_964641305.1 uncultured Puniceicoccaceae bacterium
AAGTGGGATCATTTGCGAGATCCTGAACGAAAACGGATCCATGGCTCGTTTGCCGGAACTCGTACGGTTTAAAAAGAAGCACAAGCTGAAGTTAATTTCAATCGCCTCCTTGATCGAATATAGGCACCTGCGGGAAAAGCTGATCGATAAAGTATCCGAAACCGATTTCCCATGCCAATTCGGCAATTTTCGCCTACACGAATTTCGCAGTGTGCTCGACGAGCGCAGACATTATGCGCTGACTATGGGAAAATTGACAAGAGGTCCGACCTTGGCTCGAGTACAGTCGGCAAATATTTTGAGCGACGTATTTCGCATGAAGAATGGTCCGCAAGGAGCCGAGAGCATAGAGAAGTCCCTCACACACATTGCCAAGGAAGGACGCGGAGCCTTGCTCTATCTGGAACCTCGCCGCAAGGACTTGGACAGGAAGAAGGGGAAGCAGGACAAGGACTCCCCTCTTTCCTCTTCCTCCGGAATGGATTTTCGTGACTACGGAATAGGCGCCCAAATTCTGGTGGCCCTCGGGTTACGCAAGCTGAGACTGCTCACTCGCGACAACCGGAAGGTGATTGGTCTCGAAGGGTACGGTCTGGAAATTGCAGAAAGAATACTACTTCGATGAAGGAAGTCATACGATGAGTCTGGATCCCCCTCAAGGTGGCAAGTGGTCTTCCGACGGACTTCGGTTGGGGATCGTTTGCGCTCGATACAACGAGGTGCTGACCGACGCCTTGATGGACAAGGTGACGGCGATCATCAAGGATGCGGGCGAACCCGAACGGCTGGTTGTGGAACGCGTACCGGGTTCTCACGAGGTGCCCGTCGCCATGTCCTTGATGCTGGAGGCGGAAACTTTTGATTGCTTGGTGGGACTGGGAGTCGTCATCAAGGGAAGCACTTCGCACCATCACTTGGTGGCCGAAAGCGCAGGACAGGCCATGCAGCAACTGGCGGTGGCACGTTCCACGCCGATAATCAATGGTATCATCGTAACGGATTCCATCGAAGACGCCGAAGCACGAGTTACGGGATCTTTGGATCGAGGACGAGAATTTGGAGAGGCAGCCCTTCATATGGCCGAATTGAAGCAAAAATGGACGAAGAACTAGAAATAAACGAAAACTGGAGTCGACGACGAAAAAACCGAGCGGCTGCGTTTCGGTATTTGTTCCAGTGGGAATTGAATCGACCGAAAGACCTCGGCCGCGAACTAGAAGAGCTATATGTTCGCTTAGGTGAAAAACCCGAGTTTTTTGCCTACGCCACTGAAATAGTGGATGGAGTCGTGGCTCAAGTGGAGGGCTTGGACGAGCGTATTCGAGCACTAGCGAAGAACTGGGAATTTAGTCGCATTGCCAAAACCGACTTGGCCTTGCTTCGGTTGGCCGCCTATGAACTGCTGTATCGACCCGACGTACCGCCAGTCGTGGCGATCGACGAGGCTCTCGAATTGGCCAAGACGTTTTCCACCGAAAACTCCCGCAAGTTTCTCAACGGCATACTCGACAAGATTCGGATCGAACTGGATCGCCCCGCTCGCGAAGCGGTAGTGGATTGAAACGCAAAATTGCTCTAGCAAATAACGTCGAGGTTTATCACGCAGTGGAGGCGGAGCCGTAACGGAGTTGAATACCACCGACTGGTTCTAGTTGATTTACTTTAGGAATTCCTTCCAGAGAAAGTAGCAGAGATATGCTACGAGTGCTACTCGGATGACTAGGCTAAACTTGCTGTAGGTAAGTTTTCCTTTTTCTCTTTTGACAGGAAAGGGCAGCTCGCCCTTCCAAAACTTTCCAGAGTTTAAACCGAAGTGATATGCTTTCTCTTCTGTGAGAAGCTTTAAAACAAATCCGGGTATGATAAAATTCGAGCGTATCGAATACATTGTAGCTTCCTTTATTTTTTTATTCGGGATGATCCACTGACCGCATTCGATTCGGTCCTCAAAGACTTTCAACATGCCTCGCTTCGCGACTATCCAATTCGGTCCAAATTTCATTTGGTCTCCTTCGGCAGTAGTTGCCTTCGTCATGCATTTGTGGAGTAGGTTTTCCATTTCTTTTCTAGAACTAGGGAAGCATTCAAGCCGACTCGGGTGTCAACACAAGCACCGAGTAGGCGGGGATATTGAGCCGAAGAGAAAGCGGGAAGCCGTTGCATTCATTAGATTCTGCCGCATAGAGCACATCGGAGTCATCATTCTCGTCCCCACCGTAACGGATGTCGGAGCTGTTGAGGATCACTTTCCAGTTCTCGGAAGACGGACAACCGGTGCGGAGATCTTTTGCTTCGTCGGAAAAGTTGCAGGCAACGAGCAGAGTGTCGGCGGGCATTGCTCCAAAGCGAAGAAAGGAAATGGAGCGACTTTGGGCGTCGTCGCAAGAAATCCAGCGAAACTTGTCACGCAGGTGATCGCAGGCAGCCCATGAAGGATGCTTCCGGTACAAGCCGTTAAGCTCGCGAACCAAGTTGCGAACCCCCTCGTGCAGAGGAAAGTCTCGAAGGGACCAATCGAGCTCGGCGTCACAATCCCATACCTTCCATAGGGCGAACTCGCCGCCCATGAAGAGGG
This sequence comes from uncultured Puniceicoccaceae bacterium, assembly GCA_964641305.1. Classification (GTDB taxonomy): domain Bacteria; phylum Verrucomicrobiota; class Verrucomicrobiia; order Opitutales; family Seribacteraceae. The sequence continues at coordinate 2,576 of CAZXKR010000032.1, forward strand.
TCTTTTTTCCCGGCCCGGTCCACTGCAAGGTCATAGGCGCCTTCATTTTGTTTGCGAGGGATCCCTTGCCGTGAACAACCTCGTCGTGGGAAAAAGCTTGAACGAATTTCTCCGAAAACTGGTAAGTGGAACCGAAGGTGAGTTTTTCGTGAAAAGCGGGGCGTTCCTTTTGAGAAGCCCCCAAGTAGGCAAGAACGTCGTGCATCCATCCCATGTTCCACTTGAAGTCAAAGCCCAGACCACCTTGAGAAGTAGGTTCGGAGATTTTTGGGAATGCTGTGGATTCCTCCGCAATGGATATAACTCCGGGATACTCGTTGCGAAGGATCTCGTGAAATTGGCGAATGAAATCAATGGCCTCCAAGTTTTCTCGGCCGCCTTTCTCGTTCGGCAACCATTCGCCTTTGTCGCGGGAATAATCCAAATAGAGCATCGAGGCCACGGCATCCACGCGAAAGCCGTCCACTCCATATCGCTCAATCCAAGAAAAGGCGCTGCCCAAGAGGAAGCTTCTGACTTCGGGGCGGCCATAATTAAAGACCAGGGTGCCCCAGTCTGCATGAAACCCCTTGCGAGGATCCTCGTGTTCGTACAGGCAACTGCCGTCGAAACGAGCAAGGCCGAAATCATCGGTCGGGAAGTGACCCGGCACCCAATCGAGAATGACCCCGATACCCGCCGCATGACAAGCGGTCACCAAGCCCAAGAATTCCTCCGGTGAGCCTAACCGTGAAACCGGGGCGTAAAAGCCCGTTATCTGATAGCCCCAAGATCCACCGTAAGGATGTTGAGCGGGAGGCAAAAACTCGATGTGAGAAAAACCGAGGTCGCGAACGTAAGCGGGCAAGGTCTCTGCCAGTTCGAGGTAGGACATGGGCCGATCTCCACTTTCGGCTTGTCGCCATGACCCGAGATGAACCTCGTAAACGGAAAGAGGCTGTACGTAAACGTCTTGCGAAGCGTTGCGAGCAACGTCAACCACCGGCAAAACGGAAGAATCGAAAATGAGGGAAGCATTGCCCGGAGGCGATTCGGAATAAGCGGCGAAAGGATCAGCCTTCGTCACCCAAACGTCATCCGCTCCGAGGAGATGAAATTTGTACTGCTGGCCCGCACAGGCATAAGGAACAAAAAGTTCCCAGCAACCGGAAGGGCCAAGAGGTCTCATGGGAAGAGATGTTTCACTCCAATCGTTGAATTCACCTACAAGAAATACACGTTTCGCGTAGGGTGCCCAGACCACGAAGGAGACGCCGACATGCCCTGAGAACTCACGGCAAATCGATCCTAGGATTCGCTGGGGTTGGCACTCGGTGCCTTTGTTGAAGCCCGCGAGGTCCTCGTTGCGAGTAGTGGGCAAAAAAGAATAAGGATCGAGGAACTCGCGGTCGCCGGCAGGTCCAAAGCTTCGAAGGAGATAATTGAAAGCCTCTCCCTCTTTGGGGATTGCGCCTTCGAAGAAGCCTCGGTCATCGATTTTCTTCAGAGGAAAGGTGCGGGCGGACTGTTGGTCGAAAACCTCCACCCGTTCAACCTTTGGGAGGAACGCCCGAACAACCACCGCATCCCCCTTATCGGCAGGGTGAACCCCAAGCGCTGAGTGGGGGTCGCCTAGCTCACCTGAGAAAAACCCATCGAGCTTTCGTTCGGAAATCATCATGTTTAAAACCCATATTCGTTGGGGCATTCCCGCAACATCGAAACAGGCTCAAAATGATAATAATTACATTTCTTTCTTGTTTTGCTAGCCAAGGGTTTCATCGTGTCGGGGTGATTTTCAAAACTTTCATTCGCACTTATCTCTTCTTTTGCCTTGGAACCAGCTCGCTGTGGGCTCAAGATGAGGTGCCCACAGCCAACCTGACCGCCGATGACCCCATCGTTTTCGAAGAAGCGACCAATCAATTAATCGCATCGGGAAATGCACGCCTGAGAAACGGCCCCATGCTTTTGCTGGCGGACAGGATTGAACTGGATCGCAATACAAGCGTAGCCATGGCCAAAGGACATGTCATCCTTACCATGCAGAACTTTCGAGCCCTAGCCGACTCAATAACCCTGCATTTGGATTCCGGTGATATGACCGCAGTCAATTTCCGCATGGGAATCGATCCGATCGTTACGGAGGGTTCAAAAGCGGAGCAAGTGGGCGGAATATTCCATTCGAAAGACGTAAACTTGTACGTTCGAGAAAAACGACCGTGGGAACCGAATCTGAAATTAAGGGAACTGGAAATCGATTCGAACGGAAGCACTTTCACCGGACGAGGGATCAGTTTTCGAGTGGGTGACCTTACGATTGGAAAATTGCCTTGGCTCAAGATCAAGGATCGAGAATCCATATTCGACTTACGCTTGTCGGCGGGGAAAGAAGATCGCTTGGGATGGTATCTGGAAGCAGGGAGCTTGTACAGCATCTCGCCAGCGATGGAAATGGGAGGCAGCGTAACGGGATTCACCAAACGGGGGGTTCTGTTTTCCCCCGAGGCGAATTACCTGCACCATTATGAGGGAGGTTACGCAAAAGGTCGGCTCCTAGGAGGTTTCATAAACGACGGAGGCGACAACCGCGGATTGGACATTCGAGGTGACTCAGTGGAAACCAGTCGCGGATTCGCCGACTTGAATCACCTGCAAAGGGTACATGAAGATTTCCGACTGGCCCTGCAACTGGAGTGGCAAAACGATTCGGAAACGATTCGGGACTTTCGTCGAGAACTCTTTACCGAACGTCAATGGAACGACTCACACGCGGAAATTGGCTATGAGGGAGAAAACCTCACTCTCTCACTCTTTTCGCGCTTTCACGCCAATGAATACGAAACCGTTGTGGAACGACGACCGGAATTATCGCTAGATCTGGCTCCTTATGAATTTCTAGCCCCCGAGCTCTACCACAGTTTTTCCATCGCTCTCGCAAGCCTTCGCAAGGCGGACCCTTTGATTTCACCCGACATCGAAACCGACCGAATCGATCTCGCCTATGGTGTCAGACGACCTTTTCGCCTCACTCGATGGCTATCCCTTACTCCTCTTGCCTCGTATCGATTGGTCGATTACAATATGGACGGTGCTGACCCGACCCGACATCTGGGAGAAATCGGAGCTGACTTGAGGGCGAGCATGCACGGAGACTTCGACCTACAAAACGACACATGGGAAATAAACGGCCTTAGGCACGAAATAGCCGTCGTTCTCAGCCACCGAAAAGTAAGTGAACTTGACTCAAATGATCTGGGTCTGATTCCTCAGCTAGATCATGAATTCCAAGATCCGAATCTGGCGCCACTCGACCTTTTCGACCGAAGACAGACGGATGCCATTGGCGAAAGCCACCTTTTTCGCATCGGCTTGGAGAACCGAATATACACTCGTGGAGAAGACGGACTCCCCCACCCCTTGGCGCACCTGCTGATCTACCAAGATCTGCTGCCTGCCAGAAAACCCGGCGAGAATGCATTCGATGATTTTTATGCCGATCTTCTCTTGTCTCCTGCGGATTGGCTGGCATTGGGCTTGCAGGCGAAACTGGACTCGGCAACGGGACAAGTTGAACGCCTAGCCCTGTCTACCCGCTTGACCGATGGCGACTTTGGTGAACTCGATTTCGCTCTTTTCGACTACCAAGATTTCTCAAACCAGTACCAAGTCACCGGAACCCACCGACTAACCGAACGTCAAACAGTTTACGGAGGGGCTCGTTATGATGCTGAGGGCGAGCGCTTCACGCATCTCTTTTTAGGGATGCGACGTCGGTTGGGCGATTCGTGGGATCTACTGTACTCCGTAACACGCTTTCGAGGAGCTCTCAAGGAAGATGACCTAGAATTCGACGTTAGCCTTCGCCTGTACTCCTTTTGAACTCGATGCCCATATCCATCGAGTATTGACTCGGAGGACTCGGAAGGGTTACCTTTTTATGCTTTCACCTTGAAATGAAAACGGCATGACTGAAAGACAAATAAAGCCCAAAGAACAAAGCCAATCCCATTTGCTTGGACTAGGACTGGACTGCGACGATGGGCATGTCCGCATCACAAAGGCCGAAGAGTTCTCAATCCTCGGTGGATCCGAGGAAACTCACGACAACATGACGGAAACCGTTTGCAAAACCTTCGAGAACTTGCAACAACGCAAAAAACGGTTAGATGACGTGGAACCTCAGGAACTAGCGGACCTTTTAGAAAAGAATGCCCCCGAAAAATAATCGCCTTTAAGCTAACCCACAAGTTTTAGAGAGACTCAAAATACCAAACCCACCGAATCATGGCCGACGAAGGAAAATCGACAGAACCACCGAAACCTTCCTTGAAATTGACACCTAAGGCGGGCGACCCTCCCAAACCGGGAGGGGCACCAAAGTTTCGCGTCACCAAGTCCCCTTTCGCTCCAAAGATTCAACCGGCAGGAGGCGAAACTCCGGCTCCAGGCGGTTCTGTGCCTGCTCCCACTTCTAGTGTTCCAACTCCGGCGCCTGCCACGGGACCCGCACCGACTCCCGGAGGACCGCCAACACCAAGTACCCCTGCTCCCGGAGGACCCGCTCCGGTTCCTGCTCCAAGCGTCGCAACAGCTCCCGCACCTGCTCCAACACCCGGGTTGCCGCCCATCCCGGGCGCCCCGGCTCCCGGGGGACCAACACCGAGCCCCGCTCTCCCATCTACACCCGCCCCGGGAATCTCTCCGGCTCCCGCAGGACCTGCCCCCGCCCTCGAAGCCCCAAAATTGCCTGCCGGCGGACCAGCACTTGGCGGTGCAGCCCCCGGCCCCGCCTTACCAGGCGGACCGAAACCGGCACTAGAAGCACCCAAGGGTGCTCCAGGTGGCCCCGGACTTCCTCCACCCGGCGGACCATCGCCAATGGGCGGTCCCACACCTGGCGCACCTCCGGGCGGAGCACCTGTAGGCGCTCCGGGACCAATGGGAGGTCCCCCAGGTGGTGCCACAGCTCTTGCGTCCGGAGGTTCACATGAAAAGAAAGCAGGACCCAACATTTTTTTCATGGTGCTGGATTTCCTAGTCTTTGGAGGTGCCGTAACGTTAGCCATATTGCTTTTCTTGCAATATTCTTGATTTTTCTTTCTTTAACTCAAAACCAACGAGCGACAAAAACATGTCCGATATCACTAGTCTAAATAAGGAAACGTTTGCCAATGCCACCGCAGATGCGGAAAACACCGTGGTGGTCGACTTCTGGGCACCTTGGTGCGGGCCTTGCAAAGCCTTGGCCCCCGTTCTCGAAGAAGTGGCTACCGAAGTGGGCGATGCCGTGAGCATTTACAAGGTGAATGTGGACGAAAATACAGAACTCGCCCAAGCACACGGCGTTCAGTCCATTCCCACTCTCTTAGTTTTTAAAGGTGGAAATCTCTCGGAAACGATTGTTGGTCTCAAGAGTAAAGACGAGTTGGTAAAAATCGTTCAAGCATAGACTAGTTTCCAACATACTTGACCTAGCGACTGTTGCTAAGTCGACGCCTATCCGACTTAGCGGAGGATAAGTAATCCGGCAACAGCCAGGATACAGTGAGCGATAACCAAGGCGGCTGATCTGCCTAATAGCTTGGCGTAATCCTTTTGGCTTTTTGCCTTGTTCAGAAGCAGCCCAAGGAAGAGGGCGACGGGCAACAGCCAAGCGGTCCAAAGCAAATCTCGTTCGTACCAAGGGCAAAGGCCCAAAGCCACACAAGAGCCGAGCAAGTAGAGTACGACGCCAAACTTTCGACCGAATCGAGCTACCAGAGTTCGCTTTCCACAAGCCAGATCTTCATCGGCGTCACGATGATTGTTTACCACCAACAGATTATTAATAATCAATCCTACGGAAAGGCCGGCCCACCATACGGGAATCCAATCAAGCCCAGCCTTATGAACCAGCACGTAGTGAGTGACTCCCGTAGCAACCAGACCAAAGAAAAGCACCACGAACACATCACCCAGTCCAAGATAAGCCAATGGCCAAGGACCGGCGGTATAAGCCAAGGCGCAAAAGACACTAGCCACTCCAACACAAAGCAGAGGCCATCCGGCACCGGAAAGCTCCATTAGTAGCAAGCCGAGAGCAAAACCAAAGGAAAGAGTACCAAACGCAGCCATCCGCATGACGGATGGAGACACGACACCGGAAGCAACCGATCGAGCCGGTCCCAATCGACGTTCGTCATCGGCGCCTTTGACGAAATCATAATAGTCATTGGCGAAATTGGCGCCCACTTGCATGAACATGGCGAAAGCCAAGCAGAGACCAACCAAGTTCCATGAAATCTCATCGACTTCGCGGAAGGCAAGACTAGATCCGATACAAACCGGACTTAACGAGGCAACCAGAGTACGAGGACGCGAAGCCGCAACCCATGCGGCAACCTTCGAACAGGCAGCCATCTATCAACGAGTGATGGCCAAGGGAAACTGGAAATGAGAACGAATGCGTTCCTCGATTTCTTCTCCCTCTTCAGTATCAAGAGTCTTGTAAGGCCACTGCACGTCAACCTGTAAACCTAGATACCCATTGCTGGGGTCATGTTCGTGCCGATTGTCCTCTGGAAACTGGCTACAACGAATCAAGAAATAACGATACCCTTCGGGCAACTCATCGTCGAGTTCAGTCGTTTTGCTGGAAGCAATTGGCACATCATTTTCTTGGTCAGAACTTGGTTCCCAGTAAACTTCGCTTCCGTCGTCAGAAGCCACGAGGTTGATAGTCGGGTATTCTCCATCGGATTGGTCGGTAAGCTGCTCGACCAACCCAAATCCCATAAGCTCCAGTTCCACCTGGATGGCATCCGTTAAGCCGTATGCGATATTTCTGTCGCGTACGTTGCCGGCCCCCTCAACGCCCCACGGCAATAAAGCCAGTAACCCTCCGATGAGAAATCCAAACACGGACAAAGCAATAATGACCTCAAGCAGAGTGAAACCACGGTTCCTTTGTAATTCAATGACTTGGTCAGGCAAGTTTCTCACGATCAATTTGCAATATCTTCGTAGCTTAAAGTTGCAACGCCTCCATATCGACGGAGCAATACCCCAGCAAGGTCGTTGGGATTATCGAAGCGAATGGCCTTTGAGTCTCCCGAAGGGTTGGGAGTTCCAGTTGCAAGGACTAAGGTAGGAGGTGGCGATGTGCCACCGGGTGCACAGGTACCCGAGGCACAAGCAACCCGGCCCTCTCCGTCAAAGGCCAAATAACGATATTCCACTGGATCTTCACCATCTTCGGCTCGAAAAGCGAAATTCTCGTCAGCAATTGAAATCACCTCGATTTCACCGAGGCTAAAAGGTTTCTTCGAGTCCCCACTCCAGACAGTAAAGGCCTCGGTCGGCCAACTCTCATCCGAAGAGGTCTCGGCACTATCGGCAAATCGTGCCATGGATGGCACGAAGAAAACTTGATCGGCAAGAAAAACTCCTTCTCCGAGAACTTGCCAAGTACCGTTGGCATCTCGTTCGATCATTTCGATGTAACGATGAAACTTCTCAAGATCTGCGGGGTCGTCATGAACGATCAAACGTATTTCCTTCCCCGAAAGCGTAGCTTGTTGGCGAGCCTGTTGAACGAGACTCACAAGTTCCCGCTGAGCAGCGTCCAGTGAGGAACCCCCGCCGCCAAGAAGACTGAATCCGACAAGCCCCATCATCAAAGCCATTACAGCTATGACGACCAAGAGCTCCAGCAGGGTAAAACCATGGGAGGAAGGAGAAGAGTTCGCTTTTCGTTTCAAATTTAAATAGGAATGATGCGGATTCTAGTCGTCTAAGTTCTTTTCGATATTCCAAGAAAATACATTTTTTCCATCGATTAAAGAAGT
>CAZXKR010000033.1:0-10227 GCA_964641305.1 uncultured Puniceicoccaceae bacterium
TTACTTCTGCGTTGGTTAGTAATGTTTCAATAGCGTTCATTTTATTAGGAAACTCGTCTTTAAATGTACTTCGATACCCTGATGTGCAAAAGAAAAACGAAAAGCTATAATCTTGAGGCTCATTGCACTTGCCTTCCATGCCTCGATTGCTACCTAGTCTTTTTGCCCTAATTTCGTCTAACAAAATATTTTCTCATATCTAACCACTATTATCATGCCTTTAAGCGTTGGTTCAACGGCTCCGGATTTCATTCTCAAATCGAAGACTTCTGATGGTCTCTTGGATGTGACTTTGAGTGGTAATTATGGCGACAAAAATTCGGTACTTTTGTTTTTTCCATTCGCTTTCACTGGTGTTTGCATGGAGGAGGCTTGTTCGGTGCGGGACGATTTGTCTGCTTTTAGTGAACTTAACGCATCCGTTTATGGAATAAGTGTCGATAGCCCTTTCGCCCAAGAGGCGATGGCTAATGAAGAAGGCCTTAATTTCCCATTGTTGAGTGACTTCAACAAGGAAGTTTCGAAGGCTTACGATGTGCTTTATGAAGACTTCATCGGCTTCAAAGGCGTTTCCAAGCGTTCTGCATTTATAGTTAATAAGAGTGGCGAGATCGCTTATTCGTGGTCATCCGATGACCCTAAGCAACTGCCTGAATTTCAAGCTATTAAAGATTGCTTGTCACAGCTTGCCTGAAGCATTCAGCATTATTACTTTCTCAATAATCGTAACTTTCTAAAACATATGATTCAAGATGCCTTTGGAATATTGAGAACACTAAGCCTGCAGGAAGATTTAGGTAGTTACTATTCACTTCCAGCTTTAGAGGAACTCGGCGTGGGAGTCGTGAACCGACTTCCTGTTAGCATTCGGGTGGTGTTGGAATCCCTACTGAGAAATTGCGATGGCGAGACTGTCACCCAAGAAGATGTTCGAGCTTTGGCAAACTGGAACGCTTCGGAACCATCCGATCGTGAAATTCCCTTTGTAGTATCGCGTATCGTGCTTCAGGATTTTACGGGAGTTCCTCTTCTTGTCGATCTTGCCGCGATGAGAGATGCCGTGGCAAAGCTTGGTTCTGATCCTTCACTGATAGAGCCATTGGTTCCCGTTGACCTAGTTGTCGATCATTCGGTTCAGGTTGATAAATCGGGAACTGCCGATTCTTTTAGTCGTAACATTCAGCTGGAATTCCAACGAAATCGCGAGCGGTATGAATTTCTCAAGTGGGGACGGCAAGCCTTTGACACTTTCACCGTAGTTCCACCTGCCATAGGTATTGTTCACCAAGTAAATCTCGAATATCTGGCCAAGGTTGTCTTTGATAAACAGGTGGATGGTCAACGTCTGCTGTATCCTGATTCCTTGGTCGGGACAGATTCCCACACCACAATGATAAATGGTCTCGGGGTTGTCGGGTGGGGCGTCGGAGGCATTGAGGCGGAAGCGGGAATGCTGGGTCAGCCCGTTTATTTCCAGACACCCGAGGTGATAGGCGTAAATCTCGAAGGATCGTTGCGTGATGGAGTTACCGCAACCGATTTGACTTTACGTATTACTCAAATGCTTCGGGCGGAGAAAGTAGTCGGGAAATTTGTCGAATTCTACGGCAACGGAGCTGAAGCGCTTTCGCTTGCAGATCGTGCAACCATTGCGAACATGGCACCCGAGTATGGGGCAACGATGGGTTTTTTCCCTGTCGATGATGCAACGCTCGATTATCTTCGCATTACGGGGCGTACGGAGGATGAGATCAACCTTGTAAAATCCTATCTCCAGGCACAAGGGCTCTTTGGTATGCCCAAATCGGGCGAGCTCTTATATTCTAAAAATCTTGATTTGGACCTAGCATCGATTTCTCCTGCCGTTGCTGGTCCTAAACGGCCTCAAGACCGTATCGATCTTCATTCGCTTAAAGAAAGCTTTCATTCCCTTTTGAAAGGACCTCTAGCTGAAGATGGTTTCGGCGTGCCTTTGGACAATCTTAAGGACACGGTTTCGGTCGGCGCCAATGGGTCGGGACATGAAATTGGTCATGGTTCTGTTCTGATTGCCGCGATCACGAGTTGTACAAATACAAGTAATCCAAGTGTAATGATAGCGGCTGGGTTGCTCGCGAAGAAGGCCGTTGAGCGTGGTCTTAAAATAAAGTCTTCGGTCAAGACTAGTTTGGCTCCGGGATCCCGTGTGGTGACCGACTACTTGGTCGAAACGGGATTACAGCGATATTTTGACGAGCTAGGTTTTCATCTAGTGGGTTATGGATGCACCACTTGCATAGGCAACAGTGGACCCCTCGCGCCCGAAATTAAATCTGCAATTGATCAAGGCAATCTGGTAGCGGCAAGCGTACTTTCCGGTAACCGAAACTTTGAGGCTCGAGTTCACAGTGCGATTAAAGCAAACTTTCTTATGTCCCCGCCATTGGTTGTAGCGTACGCATTGGCGGGAACGGTGGATGTGAACCTCGATGAAGATTCCTTGGGATCGGATTCGAGCGGTAATCCTGTATATCTTCGCGATCTTTGGCCTTCAACAGAGGAAGTCGATCCCTGTGTCGCTAAGGGACTCAAGCCATCCATGTTCACGGAGAGATACGGTTCCATAGACGACGCCAATCCCGAATGGAACGAAATTAAAGCTCCGGCGGGATCCTTATTTGCGTGGGATGAAAAAAGCACTTACATTCAGAATCCGCCTTTTTTCGAGGCATTTGGCCTCGATATTTCGCCCATCGAACCTCTTGCCGATATGAGGACGCTGGCTTTGCTCGGCGATTCCGTAACCACCGATCATATTTCACCGGCTGGGGCCATCCCTCTAGACGGTCCCGCAAGTAACTTCTTGCAGGAAAAAGGAGTGAACCAGAGTGATTTCAACTCTTTCGGGTCTCGGCGAGGCAATGATCGCATTATGACTCGAGGTACTTTTGCGAATGTCCGCATCAAGAATCTAATGGCAGATGGCAAGGAAGGTGGATATACGAAATTACAACCCGATGGCGAGATCCTCCCCATTCACGATGCTTCGCAGCTCTACAAGGAAAGAGGTGAATCGCTCATTGTATTTGGCGGAAGCGACTATGGAATGGGTAGCTCCCGTGATTGGGCCGCAAAAGGTACTGCTTTGCTCGGCGTAAAGGTGGTCGTTGCCAAGAGCTTTGAGCGTATTCATCGTAGCAATCTCATTGGGATGGGTGTTCTTCCCTTGGAATTTTCAGGTGGCGAGGATGTGGAAACTCTTGGCATTGACGGGACCGAATCCTTTTCTCTTCCTAAACTTGGAGATGATTTGGTTCCCGGGGAAGAATTCGACTTAGTGATTCGTAAATCCGATGGCGCTGAATCCAGTGTAAAAGTTCGCGTTAGGGTGGATACCGGAATTGAAGTGCAATACTACCGCCATGGCGGTATATTGCCATATGTCCTCCGTAAGCTCATAAGCGAATCAACATAAATACGAGAAGACTGGTTTTGCAAAATGGGCGAAGAAAGAAAGCCAATGTACCAGGTCTGCACCCATACAGGCTATGCCTTTGTCAAGGTCACTGGACGAGCTTCTTATTTAAATTGTGATCCCTTTCGTCGCTTTCTGCGAGGGATGATGGAGGAGGGACACCGAAATTATGTTTTGGATTTCGCGGATTGTTCGGGTTTGGATAGTACTTTCTTAGGTATATTGGTTGGCGTGGCGCTTGCTGTTCGCAGCGAAGGAGAAGAAGGTTCAATGACGCTGCTGAGCCTTGGAGAACGAAATCTCGAAACGGTGGAAAATCTTGGGATACACCGTATCGCTCACGTACGCGCCAAATTGGAAATGACAGATCTCGATCAGCTTGAAGCTGTCGGTAGCGGATCCGATGATGAAGCGATTTCCGCTCGCGAGGTGTGCGAAGCCCACAAACGATTGATGGAATTGAACGAAAGCAATGCGAGGAAATTCCATGACGTAGTTTCTTTTCTCGAGCAACGAATGGACGAGGGCGCGAATGGTGATTCTGCCCGAACCGCAAGCAATGCTCACTGAGGCCCTTCTTCTTGCGTGTGGCGTGCTGGTTGGCGCCGCTTTAATTTGGCCTCTCTTATCGAAAGCCAAGAGAGAGAATGTTGAACTTGACGAGGAAAAACAACTCATCGAGCAAGAGAAGAAGAGTGTCGACAACTTCATGCACAACCTCGTTACCGCGATTGGCGAGGGTGTAGAGCGGGGTGAACTGTTTCGCAGAATTGCCCATACTGCAGTCCAAAGCACAGGAGCCATGAGTGCTTGCGTTTACGAGCGTGTAGAACATGGCAAATTGCGAGGTGCGGCCGTGGAAGGGCTATTTCCTCCCCAACGGCGACAGATTCGTCTTGATGACGAAGCCACCTCCACTCGAGCCCGCTTTCTGGAGAAAATACTACGTTCGGAAATTCTGGAATCAGGAGAGGGCGTTGTTGGAGAGGTCGCACGTACAGGCAAGCCGGTTATTATTCAAGACGCGGTCAACGACCCGCGGGTTCCCCGTCATGCCGATCCCGCCCTTGCGGTGAGATCCATTATTTTTTCTCCGATGCAGTTCAATGATCAATTGATCGGCGTACTCGTTGTGGTCAACCCCGCAAGTGGGCTTCCCTTCTCGGAAACCGACTTTTCACTTGTCAATTCGCTTGCCGAACAAGCCTCGCTGGCGGTGCGTAATTCTGACGTCATGAATCTCCGAATAGATAAAAATCGGCTCGAAATGGATCTTTCTCTTGCTCGAAACGTTCAGGCTCTTTTTCTTACGGAAAACTTTCCTGCGTCCAAGGATTTGGATGTGGACGCCCGCTACATTCCTTCAGCTCAAGTCGGTGGCGACTTTTATGATTTTCACAAAATCGGTCGATCTCGATACGCTATTGCGATAGCGGATGTGTCGGGCAAAGGAGTGCCCGCTTCCTTGCTCATGGCCATTTGTCAAACTAACCTGCGCCATTTCGTCAAGCGTGCCCATTCCCCTTCAGAAGTATTGGTGAAATTGAATCGGGATCTGAATGAACGAATGAGGCACGATATGTTCATCACGCTTTTTCTTGGCATTGTTGATACCGACAAGAATACCCTTACCTATTCTCGGGCCGGGCATGAACCGGGTTTATTGCTTCGAGCCTCTGCGGAGAGCAATGCGAATGTCGAAACTTTGCGGGGTGAAGGAATGGCCATCGGAATGGTTCCCAACGAGCTTTTCGAGGAAATCGTCAGTGAGCAAACCTGCTCTTTTGAGGAAGGCGATGCACTGGTGCTTTTTACCGATGGTGTTACGGAAACCACCAACCAACATAATGAGGAATACTCTCTCGCCCGCCTCATTGCGAAACTTGAGAAGTTGGGAGGAGGAACTGCCAATTCGTTCAACGAAGAACTGCTTTGCGAGTTGGAGAAATTTGCGGATCAGTCTAATGATCGTGACGACGTCACCATCATCACGGCTCGGAAACTTTAGATCTTACTAGCGGCTAGTCTATCCTGCCTTCGTCGTATTCGATCACATCAGCGAAAGAGATTAGGTCATCGCGGTCTGCCGCTCCCATGTCGACCTTAACCTCTTCCAGCTTCTCTTTTGCCATGGAGCTCATGCCCATCTGCACAACCTTGCGGTTCCACTTGTGAGCTTGGAGTTCATGCGGCAGCAAGGCTTCGAGCCGATCGCAAATGTCTTTTTCGTTGATACCATCTCTCACGATATCGATCACTTCCTGCGGTTCTATGCCCAAGTGCAGGCATAGAAAACCATCGAATCCCTTAGTGAAGTTCCGCTGGTAACTTTTAGGTAATTCTCCCGCCAGATGCTTGCGAATTTTCGCAAGAAAGCGCGGTAGATGCAGCAGTCCACATGGATGTGCTTCGTATGGAGAGGGCAGATCCCGAAGGATTGCCCCAGTCGGACCTTGTTCATATTGATGTTCTTCCATGTTTGCCACGCCTTTCAACAATCGCTTTTAAAGTTCGATGCATATCTCCAACTACATTGTCCGGGCAACGCCAAAGCGATGAACATAATTAGTCGAGTCACGAGGTATCTGTTCCGCTACAAGGGTCTTTTCGTCTCCACACTTCTCATGGCAGGTGCCATGACGGCTCTTGCCGTAGCGGTGCCATGGGTGATTCAGCAGGTACTTGACCAAATGTTTGAACACGGTGTGCATGAAGTCAAATTGCTGCTCCAAGGCACGGGAGTTATTGCTGGGCTCTATTTCGTCCGCGAAATCTTTAATTGTATTCGCATTCGCATCAACAATACATTGGAGCAGAAAGTCATTCTCGATCTGCGGCGGGATTTACACGACAAACTTCTGGAACTGCCAATTGCGTTTTATGATCGTCGAAAGAGTGGAGACATCGCATCCCGAGTGGTCGAGGACGTGCAAAACGTGGAAAGAGCCATCCTCGATGGTACGGAGCAAGGTTCAGTTGCAATTCTGACTATTGTGGGAGTGGCCGCAGTAATGTTTGTCCATGAGCCCACTTTGGCGGCTTTTGTTTTTCTCCCATTGCCCGTGCTGTTCGTGATGGCGTGGAAGTACGCAAAGGTTTCTCGCCGAAACTGGAAGGCGGTTCGCGAAACATCCGGGGAACTAAATTCTCTGTTGGTGGAGGACATCCAAGGAAATCGTCTTATTCACGGATTCGCCTTGCGACAACGCGAGCAAGCCCGCTTCCTCGAGATTAGCAAAGAATTGGAACGACGAAATCTTCGAGCCATGTTTCGCTGGTCGATACAGGGTCCCGCCGCGAACTTCACCTCTTCCCTTGGCATTGTCGCAGTGGTCGGCATGGGCGCCTATCTTCTTCAGACTGATCCTAGTTTTACCAAGGGCGAATTTTTTGCGTTTTTGCTTTATGCAAACATGTTCTACGAACCCGTTCGACAGCTTGTCGGAATCAATAATTTAATCGCGGCAGGCAAGGCGTCCGGGGAGCGCGTTTTTGAAGTCCTGGATCATCCGATTGAAATTCGCGACCCCAAGGAACCCAAACGCTTTCCCCGGGGTTCGGTTGGGATCCTCTTTAACAATGTCCGATTTTCTTATCCCGAAAGGGGAACTCTGGTCGAAAGGCTGAATTTAGAAGTTCCTGCTGGTGGCGTGACTGCCCTCGTGGGTCCTACCGGCGGCGGAAAGAGCACTCTTGCGAACCTTGCTTTACGATATTACGAAGTTGACGAAGGTTCCGTTAGCGTAGGTGGCATCAATTTGCAGGACTTTGCCCTTGAAGATTTGCGTGGGAATATAGGTATCGTTTCCCAAGACCCCTTCCTTTTCGATGCTTCCGTTCGCGAAAACCTATTACTGGCTCGCCCAAATGCATCCGAGGAAGATCTTACAAAAGCCCTGTCGGCGGCTTGTGCCTTCAATTTCGTGAACAGTCTCCCCGGAAAGCTCGAAACAATGATCGGCGAACGCGGGATACGCCTAAGCATGGGCGAAAAGCAGCGTTTAACGATCGCTCGCGTACTCCTGAAGAATCCGCCCGTAGTCATTCTTGACGAGGCGACCTCCAGTGTGGACGTTGTGACTGAAAGAGAGATCCAGGAAGGACTCTCCAATCTAGTTAAGGGAAGGACCACATTGGTGATCGCTCATCGCCTTTCCACCGTTCGCGATGCCGATCAGATTGTGTTTCTCGATCATGGAACAATCATTGAAAAAGGCTCGCATTCCGAGTTGTTGGCAAAAGGAGGCGCTTATGCGAATCTCTGTCGTCATCAAGAGAATATGATACCCGAAGGATTTTAGAGTATTAGTAAGACCTGGACTTGAAATGTCCTACCTTTCGCTAAATTTGTAGAGTAGGATTCTCAAACCCAGCATCGTAAAATAAGGACCGAGTAAAAATAACAATCTGGATAAAGATCTTAATCCACCGTCCGCCAGCGGGCCGTATACTCGGTTCTCCGCCCAGTCTCTCAGGTGCATGTCCTGAAAATATTCAATCGTTAGAGCTCTTCCCCCGTAGTAGCACATCAAGGGCCAGATGGTGAACCCCACACAGACAAATAGAAGACTTAGCCACAGCTCCTTGCTCCAGTCGATTTTCATGCTCAACATAATTATGCACACCCTTTTGTTCTTCAAGCTTTCGCGAAAATTATTTCCACCTCTACTATCATTGAGGTCTTTACAACTTAAGCCTAATGATGAAGTGTCGGGTTCTTTCCCAATATCCAATTAATATATCCTAACTCGATTTTCAATAAACATGAAAACAATCACAGCATTCACGTTCTCTGTCTTGGGTTTGGTCGTAGTCTCATCTCACTTGTTTTCCGAGACTAATCCGGACAAGGCCAAAGTTTTTGATGATGTAATCCGTCCCGTTTTGGCCGCGAAGTGTTACGATTGCCATGGGCAATCCAAGGATAAAGGCAAATTGCGGCTCCATACCGTGAAAGATCTTCTCAAAGGCGGGAAGGGATCGGGAGCGAAAATCATCGTCAAAGGTAAGCTTGACGACAGTGAGCTCTATTATCGTATGTCCCTTCCAGAAGATGATGACGATGTGATGCCTCCTTTCGACAAGGATGAACCTCACAACCCCGTCACCAAAAATGAGCTTAAAGTCTTCGAGGCTTGGATTCTTGCTGGCGCCTCTTTTGACTCCAAGGTTTCCGACCTCAAGGGAGAAGTTAGAAAGGCAGCCGAAGCCATCCTCAAGAATCCGCCTCGCAAGAAAGAATCTGCGACTGCAGTCCTGCAACCCAAATTACCTAAACTACCCCTTGCCGACGCCAAGGCTCTTGCCAGCCTGAAAGACTTGGGCATTCTCACCATGCCTGTCGCCCAAGATACAAATGCCTTGTATGTGAACGCCTCTTATGTTGGTGAGCAGTTTGGTGACGAGCAGACCAAGAAGCTTGGCGGTGTATCGCCCCAACTCCTTTGGCTCAACCTTGCTCGAACGAAAGTGACCAATGCCGGTCTTGCCGAGGTTGCCAAGTGTACTCAGGTTACTCGACTTCATCTCGAGAACACCTCCGTCTCCGATGACGGTTTGGCTCATGTGGCAAAGTTAGCGAATCTTGAATATTTGAACCTTTATGGCACGAAGGTTTCCGACAAAGGGATTGCTCATCTCAAGAAGCTTAAGAAACTCAAGAAGATATTTCTCTGGCAAACCGAAGTCACCAAAGCTGGGGCTGCTGATCTTCGAAGTGCCTTTGTCGACGCCAAAGAACTGGCTAAACTGGAGACTGACCGAAAGCGGCTCAAAGTTGAAGTCGATCAATTCCGAACAAGCAAAGAGAAGGAAGTTGCCAAGCATGAAGAAGCACTGAAGAAAACCGCTTCTTCGGCGGCTTCAGGAGAACCGGTAAATGCAAAATGTCCTGTAAGTGGGAAGGATGTGGACAAGGCGAAAAAGTCGGTTCTAGAGGGTCAAACTGTCGGGTTCTGTTGCGACAATTGCAAAGGGAAATTCGATAAGGATCCTAGTGCTTTCCGTGCCAAGCTAAAGGACTTCAAGCCCTCAGACGCTTTTGCAAAGGCAAAGGAAAAACTGGATGGCGTTAAAGACGACCTAGATGTTGGCGTTGAAGCAAAACAAGCAAGCCTTCGGACGGTACTTGTCAAGCTCCGCTCTGCTGGACCGGTTATCAATCTCGGTTGGGAAGCGGAAGCAGCATCGTCCGAGAAGGAGGTCAAGAAAGACGACAAGCAAGTTAAAACCGGCAATCCCGTAAACAAAAAATGTCCCGTCTCGGGTAAACCGATAGATAAAGCGCAGGTATTTGTCTACAAGGGTCAGTCAGTCGCCTTCTGTTGCGGAAACTGCAAAGCCAAGTTCGAGAAAGAGCCTCAAAAGTTTCTCGCTAAGGTCGACGGTTTCAAGAAGTAAGTTAGGCGAGAATTACGGTTTTCGCGACCTTGCCGACTGGGCTTAGTTGGTCTGACGGCACTTTTGTTAAAGATTTTATTCTTCTAGCTTAACATTTCATAAGCATGTAGTTAAGTTAAGGGAAAATGATTCCTCCCTTAACAGAACTTCAGATACCCTTGGCAGATTCTGCCGAGAGTGCCGAAAGGGATGCATGGGATCGCGAGCACGCGTGGCATCCCTTTGCCCAGACCGTGGAGCGTGAAGTTTTGCCGCCCTTGAGCATCGCGCGAGGTAAGGGTTGCTGGCTGTTTGATCGGGAAGGCAATCGCTATCTGGATGGTAATGCATCTACTTGGACCAATGTCCATGGACATGGGGAGCCCGCCTTGAAC
>CAZXKR010000034.1:0-10181 GCA_964641305.1 uncultured Puniceicoccaceae bacterium
TAAAGGAAATTTCGCCAGACACTTCACACAATTACCTGCTCGATCTCCCGACTGGAGCAAAAGATTCTCTCATCGACCTGTGTTCAAAGGAATGGAATGGGCTCTTTCTCACTTTTGACTACGGTCTCTCCTTGGAAGACTTCACGAGGCGGCGACCGGAAGGCGTTGCCCGCGCCTATAAGAGACACCGCCTGTCCAATGACCTTCTAGCATCACCCGGAGAGCAAGACATCACCTGTCATGTCTGTTGGGACATGCTTGAGGCAGTTCTAAGGGATCAAGGCTTTGCCAAAGTCCAAGTCGAGAGACAGGAATCCTTCTTGCTAGACCACGCATCCTCTGCCTGTGAAGCCATAGTAACGGGAAAGGGAGGCGAGTTTGACCCCGACAGGCAAACCCTCATGGAACTGCTGCACCCCGGTAATATGGGAGCGAAATTCCAAGTATTGCGAGGAATTCGAGCGGAATAACTCTAAGCGATCAGGTCGGTAACGACTTTGCCATGTACGTCGGTCAGACGAAAATCCCTGCCCGCATATCGATAGGTAAGTCGCTCGTGATCAAAGCCCAAGAGATGGAGCAGCGTAGCATGCAGGTCGTGAACATGCACAGGATTCTCCACCGCAGCGAAACCGAATTCATCAGTCGCCCCGTAGGCGAAACCTCCTTTCACACCGCCCCCTGCCATCCAAATCGAAAACCCATGATGATTATGGTCTCGTCCATTGATCTTGCCGGCGTTGGATCCCGGTTTGGGTAATTCGACAGTGGGAGTACGCCCGAATTCACCACCCCAGAGCACCAGCGTTTCCTCCAATAAACCGGATTGCTTGAGATCAGTGAGAAGGGCTCCTATTGCCTGGTCGCATTCCTTCGCCAAGCGTCTGTGGTTTTTCTCTATTTCATCATGACTGTCCCAAGGTTGTTCTGCTCCATGCCAGAGCTGAACAAACCTCACGCCTCGTTCCACCAACCTTCGAGCAATCAAGCATTGTTTGCCATGAACCCCTGAACCATAGGAATCGCGGACACGGGAAGATTCTCGTGAAACGTCGAAGGCGTCGCTGGCTTCGATTTGCATCCGATAAGCCAACTCAAAAGACTGAATTCGAGCTTCAAGGCGAGGATCCCCTCCCCTCTCTTCGAAATGTTCGCGGTTCAAGGATCGGAGAAGATCCAGTTGCTTCGCTTGCCTGTCATCCGATCGAGCGGGTTTCAGGTTGGGCAGGACCTCGGAAGGTCCTCCCTTGGATGGATTGACGTATGTGCCTTGATAAATTCCGGGAAGAAATGCAGAACGCCAGTTTTGCGTTTCGGTGATGGGATAACCTCCGGGACACAACACCACGAATCCGGGAAGGTTTTGATTTTCCGACCCGAGTCCATAGGTTACCCAGGAACCCATGCTAGGTCTCACCAAACGACCGTCGCCACAGTTCATCAGCATTAGGGACGGCTCGTGATTCGGCACATCGGCATACATCGAGCGCACCACGCAGAGATCATCGACATGCCGAGCTACGTGAGGAAAAATCTCGCTAACGGGCAAGCCACTCTGGCCATGTCGGCGAAAACTGAAAGGTGATCCGAAAGCCGCCCCGGTTTTGCGTTCGGTACCTAGGCGGCGACCTTCAGGCAAGGCTTTGCCCGACCACCGACTCAGTTCGGGTTTGGGATCAAAGGTATCCATGTGGGCAGGACCACCATTCATGAACAAATGAATCACACGCTTGGCCTTTGGCGCAAAATGAGGACCTCTCGCCATCATTGGGTTCGTCGCGGGTAGACCAACGGCATTTTCGGCACACAAGGCACCTAATGCAGGCAAGGCAAAACCCATACCGCACCGTGCGAGAAAGTCGCGGCGAGCAAAGGGTAAATTTTCTTCAGTAGTTGAAAGCATTAATCTACAAAAAAGAATTCGTTGGATACGAGCAAGGATTGGGCTAAGTCGGCCAACTTGGCCCGAGAAGGAGTCGATCCGACAAAAGCTTTTGTCGAAGCGAACTCCTTTGCAGAAGGATCCCGATGCAATATCCTACGGAAGAGGAGACGACTTACTGATTCGGGCGTTTTTTCCGACAACAAATCGGTTCCCTTTGATGATTCGGCTTCCCGAGCTAATTTTTCGGCTCTAGCCAGAACGAATGGATCATTGAGGGCAAAAAGTGCTTGTTGGGGAACAGTGGTCTCGAAACGATGGGGGGCATGAATGTTAGGGTTGGCGAAATCAAAAGTACGGAAGACCGCAGGCAAGTTCTGACGCTCTATAAAACCGTAAACTGCCCGGCGAACGGGAAAAGGCTTCTTGGCAAGATCAACAGGCCGACCTCCCATGGCTAGGTCGAGTTCGCCGGAAACGGCAAGCATGGAGTCTCGCATTGCCTCGAAATCGAGGCGCTTTCGGTTCATTACGGATAAAAGTCGATTTTCAGGATCTTGGATTGGAGCAGTAGCGCTTTTCTGACGATAAGTAGCGGAACTGGTGATGATGCGGATGAGATGCTTCACATCCCATCCCTCGTTGATGAAACGGTATGTGAGATGGTCAAGAAGAAGTGGGTGCGTTGGGTTTTCGCCCTGTAAACCGAAATCACTTGGGGTACGGACGAGACCAGAACCAAACAGATGCATCCATACCCGATTCACGAAGACACGACCGGTCAAGGGGTTGGCGGGATGAAGGATTGATTTGGCAAGCTCGAGCCTCCCGCTTCCTTGCTCGTAAGGTTTGCGTTCGGCACCGTGAGAGAGTGCGGCGAGGAAGCGCCTCGAGACCTCTCGCCCAGGGGCATTGGGATTACCCCGATCGAAAATACGAGGATTACGCAACAGCGAGTCATCAACCAAAGCCATGGCCCTTGGAGGCGAACCCGGATGCTCCGACTTATGCTTGGATAATTTCGAACGGAGAGAATTCGTATGATTGCGAGCCTTGGTATCGAAAAATTCCTCAATGCCTTCGACGGTAAAGCCAACGGGAAAACCGGAAGATTTCACGAAGGACGTCATTCCTTTGGATTGAGCACCGGAGTCTGCCTTTTTCAAAGATGACGCAAACTCCGAGGCATACCATCCGATTACTTCTTTAAAATCGTTTTCATTAAGCCCTCGAAGAGCTCGCAAAAGAAAGGAAGGAAAGGGCGGAGAATGCTTCAAAAGAGACTTTGCGGCATTTGGATATTTATCGGGATTCAACTTTTCAAAAGCACGCCAGACTGCAAAAACACGATCGTTTTGTTTAGCCTTCACCTTTATAAAAGCACGCCAACGACGAGCCAACTTCGGAAAGAGTTTACGTTTGGCGGCAAGAGCCTCGAACCGGTCGTCCGAAAGTTCACGCCCATCATGAACGAGTTGCAAGTAGGCAGTCAGCCCATCAACGGAACGCACGGCATCCCAGTTTGATCTAAGATGTTTATTTACTACAGCCTCCAATCCCTTGCGCTTTTTTTCGAACTCCCGGTAGTTCTTGGATGCCAAGTCGGGTTGCCCAAGAAGAGGCAATTCCTTCGGCTGGCGAGCTGAGTTGAATATGCCGTAAAGAGAATAGTAGTCTTCCTGAGGAATAGGATCGAAAAAATGGTCATGGCATCTGGCGCAACCGACGGTGAACCCCATCAAGCCTCGAGTAACCACATCGATTCTATCGTCAATGATCAGATGACGGCGATTAAGAAAACGAGGACCAACCGTTAGGAAACCTAGGGCAGCAAGATCCGGATGGTTTGGGGAATCCACGATCAGATCGGCAGCGAGTTGTTTACTCACGAACTCATCGTATGGCATTCCTTCATTAAAAGCCCGAATGACCCAGTCTCGATAGGTGTAGGCAAACGGATATAGCCTGCTCGAACCACCGGCTAAATAGCCTTTCGTGTCCGCATAACGAGCAACGTCCAACCAGTAGCGCCCCCACCGTTCACCGAAACGAGGCGAAGCAAGAAACCTGTCCACCGCTCGCTCAAAGGCTTCCGGTCGTTCATCTTTCAGAAACTCTCGCAAGTCTTCAAAAGAAGGCGGCAGTCCGGTTAGATCCAGAGACAAACGGCGGAACAAGACCGCTTTGGAAGCCTCTGGCGACGGATCGAGTCCGTTTTGACTTAGCTTGGAACGAATGAAGGAATCAATTGGGTTAGGTGTATCCTTGACCCGAGGCGGAACAGATCGCTTGACTGGCTTAAAGGCCCAATGCCCGGAACCTTTCCGGAGTGAGGGATCCTCCGACTCCAGTACGGAAAAAGGGAGAATAGCCAGACCTACAAATAAACTAAGAAAACGGTATGACACAAAAGAAGTCATGCCGTGAAGAATAGAGAGAGACAACTCGATTCTCAGGGCAAAACCGGAGCCAAACGCGGAGGCAAGGCATATGGTCTGCCGATCTCGTAAAGACGACGAATTTCCTCTTCGCCTAAGGCTTCGTTGAAGACAAAAAATTCGTCAATGGATGCGTGCAAACCGTGACTTGGCTTGCCTTTATATTTTCCGCCATTGTGGCCAAGTTCACTTTTTCCAAAGAAAAGCGGCAGGTTCTCCTGCATTTTTTCGCGACTGAACGGACGACCGTCTACGTAATGACTTACCATTTTCTTATCCGCGTCGTAAGTGGTCGACAAGTGAGTCCATTGGCCGATCCTTTCCTTTCGAAAAGCAACGGAAGAAACATATTTAATCATGGAATCAACTCCCTTGGCTCGAAGAACGACACGTCCTGTTCCATCGATCCCCCAGCAAGCAGTCCCCAAAGTAGCGACCTTCGGATCTTTAATAGGGGAACAAACAATGGGATTCATAACGCTCCCGATCTCGTTCAAGCGCACCCAAGAAGCAAGAGTGGCGGATCGCAGGGGTTTGGGAAGTTTGAGATGAACGCGATCGTTTTCGCCCGCAAAAGAAAGAGCACCCTTCCCGGGCCAACGTCCCTCACTCCATTTGCAACCAACGATTGCGCCATCGTGACGCTCCTTTTTTGATTGTGCGTCATCACGAAGGATACGTGACCACGAACGGTGATCGTCAAATGTGAAATAAAGTGAGTTCCGAGGATCGGCAGCCAGTTCCTCGCTCAGTTCCACCCATGCCGAATGCCGACGTTGGGATTCCTCCATGGATCGGTAAGCGAGGTCGGCTGTACCGAAGAAAGGCTCGGACGGCATGTCGATCCAAGTCAAATTGCCCTTTTGGTCGACGAACACGGCTTCCCCGGCTTCCAGTTCTTCGAAAGCCAGTTCGGCATCTCGATCCTTGCCCTCAAAAAGAACCTTGCCCACGTAA
The DNA here is from genome assembly GCA_964641305.1 of uncultured Puniceicoccaceae bacterium. Lineage (GTDB taxonomy): Bacteria > Verrucomicrobiota > Verrucomicrobiia > Opitutales > Seribacteraceae. The sequence continues at coordinate 5,278 of CAZXKR010000034.1, forward strand.
ACGTAGATTTCAGTGACTCCGTCTTCTTCGACGTTTAGACCGAATTCGGTACCGAGGTCGACCACCTTGCCTTTGGGAGTATCAATTGAAAAGCCCTTCGCCACTTTAGGAACGTTGGCTCGAAGTTTACCCAAAACTAAAGCCCCTTCGTTAGGACCGAAAAGTTCGAATTCAACTGGTCCTTCAAGAACAACGTTGGCACCCTGAAGAAACTCTATCTGAGCTAATCCGGCGTTGAGCTTGAGTGTCCCGGCACGAAGAGGTTCGTTAGGCAAGGGACGGTAGTCGGAATCCTCATCCCATTCAACACCGGCGGCGCGAGTGAGAACCCCCACCGTATCGGAGGTCAAGGCAAAGCTGGATGCAACCGAAACCTCGGATTTTTCAACGGAAGGCTTTTCTGAAATAAGGTTAGGATTCCCCTGGGACAAGTAGCTGTTGTATCCGAAGAAGCCCACGATCGCGATGCCTGCGGCAACAGCCAATGGGCGAAAAAAACGAACCAGTTTACCGCTATCGGGCTCAAAGGGGACTACGCCTTCATCATCCTCGTCCGAAAGCCGTTCCTCAGCATAGGAGCAAAGGCTGCTGGACATGTCCATGAAACGGATGTAATGCCTGCGAGCGGCGTCACTCTCGGCCAACCATTCCTCCAACCGCTTTCGACGCTCGCCTGCAAGATTGTTTTCAACAAGAGCGTCTAGAAGCTCGTGCAATTCAAGAATTTCCTGATCGGAGAGACTCATCTAGCTTGTTCCAGCGAGAGTTCGAAAGTGACGCAATCAAACAGTGCCTTGCGTATGCGAGTAAGTGCCTTGTATGCGCCTTGAATGGTACGTCCACAGGCTTGGGCCGCTTGTGGCACGTTATTACCGCTTTCATAGCGAATAAGGACCATGCGACGATCACGATCATTTAATTTGCCCAAACAACGTGACAATGCTTCGTGGCGCTCGTCCAATTCGTCCTCCAGTTCGACACGAGTTTCCGAAATGACCTCCATGACTTCCTGGTTGAAGAGCACCTTCGAGGTAGCGAACTTCTTGCGAGCTGCGCGAACTTTCCAAAAAGCGATCTGGCAAGCCCAGGAATAAAAGTTCGTACCCGATTCAAACTGATCGAACTTCTCGCATATGGTGACACATGCTTCTTGCAAGATGTCCTCTGCATCACTGCGAGAGGGAACCAAGGTGTGAACGTACGCGAAAATGCGTCGCTGGTACTTCATCAGCAACTGCACAAGTTCGGCAGGAACATCGCCACCGTGACCGGAGGCAGAAGAAGAATCCTTGGGAAAGTTTAGGGACATTGTATCGAATTAAAAAAGCCAGAATAAACTAAAACCTTCGCGGGTCAAAGAATCATCCATCGCAAAATATAAATAAATTACGAAGGCTCAGAATGATTCAAGCCGCTTCCTTCAGGTTTTCCTCAACAATATCAGAAGACATTGCATCCACCTTTTCGTGACGATCAAGGCCTCTGCGAGAAACTTCGCGGAGAGCCTTCTCCAAGGTTTTGGAAGCCAATTTCACATTCTTCACCTTACGACGTTGGATAATCTTACCATCTTTGGAATATTGAGGAACCATGGTAGTCCGATAATAAATCGTACCGGCTGGAGACTGGGTCATGCGCGGGGCAATGACATTGCTTTGCTTGCGGCGACGCTTAGCCCGCTTGACGCTGTTGGGGGGATGATTCTCCGATCCTTCAGAAAGATCCCTGAAGAGTTCTCCATCGGACTCCTCAATGACTCTATCGATGGTCTCTTCGCTAAGATACTTGTTTCCTAGATCGTTACAGGCAAAATCCTCGTTGTAGACAACTTCACCATGAGGATCGTCCACCACCATCGTCTTGTGCACGCTGCCAAGCGCACCCTTGAACTCCTTCCAAAACCATTGCACGGCTTTCTGCACGGCGCGTTTGCGACAATTCGCATATATAGGCTTCTTCGCTACAAACTGACGATCGGGACCCAAACGGGCTTCCAAGAGATATTTCGTATCGTATATGAGGCTGAAGTAATTCTCGTACTCTATGTTGAGCGTTATGGTATATTTTAGGAAGTCGTTGACCTTCATCATGATAGAAGCCTCCTTGAATGGCGTTGATAATTAGTTGTTAAACTGACGAACAATAGCCAATAGGAGATGGTCGACCCCTTTGGGACGTTTTTGATGAAAATTAATTCAAAAACAACCCTTAAGCGCTCACCACAAGCACTTTATGAAATAAATGTACTGAGAAGACCGAAAGTGTCTTCTTACTCGGCCAAAATAGCTTCCAGTTCTTTCTTCAAGCGCTTGCCGATATTAGGTGAGTAACCGACGTGTACGTGTCGCACGATGCCCTTCTTGTCGATAATTACGGTCTGAGGAATGCCACTCACCATAAACGCGTCACTGCTGATATCCTCGTTGTCGAGCGCCACCTTGAGACCCTCCCATTTTTTGCGCTTGAGAAACTTGTTAATCGGCTTCGCCTCTTCCCCTTGGTTCACGGCCACTAAAACGACGCCTTTGTCTTTTAGGGAATCGGTAGCTTTCATCACCTCGGGCAACGCCTTTACGCAAGGTCCGCACCAAGTGGCCCAGAAATCGAGAACCACCACTTTCTTGCCGACGTGCTCCGACAGGTCGAACTCGCCGCCACCGAGCATAGGCAAGGTCAAATCGGCCGCCTTCTCACCTATAAGTTCCTCCGGGTCGGGTTCTTCATCGTCCTCGAAAGCGGCTCCGGGACCAAATTGGCCAAGCTCATCCAAATCCTCGGGCAAGACTTGAACCGAGACAATCACGCTCTCTCCCTTGGCTTGAGTCTTGATTCGATTCAGAATCGGGGGAGCGTTGCCCTCGCCTGCCGCAGCAAGCTGCGCCATTCCGAGACCGGCTTGAGCCATCGTCCATAGGGCGAGGGCGGATTGGGCGTCGGCGCATGTAATGGCGACGTTGACTCCAAGCGACTTCTCAGCAAAAGAAGCGGCGAATCCGACTTCCCTGATTCCCTTTACGGCGTTGGCGAGACCGGCAAACAGAGGGTTGTCGTCTCCGAAATCAATGCCTGCCTGATCCCATACTTTCGGAGGGATGGGCATGGAGAAGGCAAATTGCCTTTTGGCAGGCAAAGCCGCCAGAGCAGCGGAGGAATTGGCGTCAACCTTCCCTCCGGAGAAAAAACGCTTCACTCCGCCGGTAAGACCAACGGCAAAATAGGTTTCTTTGCCAATGCTCCGCATTCCGACGGAAATATCAGCGTCTACCTCTTCGTCCTCAAGCAATTCTCGAGGAACGTTCAGCAGTGTAGCGCCTTGGAACGCCTCGACCGAGTCTTCCAGTTGTTTACGCACTTCAGGCCCCTCCTCTTCCTCCGCCTCATCAAAGACAAGCTGCAATAATTTTTTCGCATCAGATGCCTTGTCCACGCGGACAGCGGCTACGAATTTGACGTCCTCTCCAATTTTCGGTTCCTCTCCCTGCGCTTGCGCCTCCATCATCGCCTCTACACCAATGGCGGAGAAAGCCATTTCGGAAATGTCATCGAATCCGAAACCGGTCAATTCGGTGAACTCCTCCAGTTCATCGCTTCCCATATTTTCCTCTATGGTTTCCATAATCTCCGGATTTTTCTCCATGAGCGCCTTCACGAATCCGCTATCCTTAATTTCCTTGATGTTTAAACGGAAGGTCATTTCCGAATCGGGTCCGAACAGGTTGTCTATGGATAGGCTGGCGGGAGCAGCGCCAAAAGACGTGGTGACTCCGGAAAGGGCAAATGCCGCAAGCAGGGCGGTCGAGGATAGGATTTTATTCATGATACGATTGATTTGAAGGTAAAGGAGATTAGCATTGAAGGAACAAATGGAGAGAGGAAATAGATAACCTTAGCAGAAAGGAGGACGATTTATCCATTATAAAATCACCTCCATTTTGTAATGGTTTTTTATGACTCTGCCGGTAATCATGGAACGATGAAAGCTCTCTCGAGAGAATCAATCGTACTGAAAGCCGGCAGACAAAAGAAGATATGGTTGATGGGAGTTTCGGCGCTTTTCGTAGTCTTGGGATTCTTGATGATCCTTGCTTTCCCCGATGATGCCGTAAAATACATAATGTTCTTTGGATTGATTTCGGTAGCCTTTATCGTAGGGGGATTGGTGGATACCTCCAAAGGCGCTCGCATAGTATTGACAAGTCGAGCAATAAGCGGAGGAACACTCCGAAGAAAAACCATTCCATGGGACAAACTCGGCGAGGTGTGGACCGGAAACGAAACCATCGAATGGGAACGATCCGAGTCCGGTCGATCCAAGGCGATTTCCTGCCAAACCCCATATGGCCCGTTAGGGCGCGAATGCCTGCACAACGATCGTCAGGTATCCAGGCAGTTGGCCATCGACTGGATAAAGGCTCTGAGGGACGCTCCCTCGGAAACCGAACGCAAGACGCTGATAAGAAAATTTCGGGGCAACGCTCCCAAGACCCTTCGCCCCTTGGCCAAGTTAGACCCCGTGGAACGGGCAAAGGCAGAGGAATTGCTAGAAGAAATCAAACACTTGCGCGGAGAGTATGCACTCGATCGAAAACTGGAAGTGCTTCAATACTTCAAAGAAAAGGGATGGGCCTTCCCTGCTCAAGGAAGACGGACACCCAAAGTTATTTTCGGCTACTGTATCCTAATTGGCGTAGCCATCTTTTGGATTTTCTTCTTCGGCCTATTGATTTCAATGGCCTTTAGCTGAACGAAGTCTGTCACTCTGCGCTGTCATTGCGAACCCGGCAGGGCGTGGCAATCCGGGAGGATTCGGTTCACGGACTCGCAAGCTCGTCCCTCCATGAGTCACGGTTTGGTTTGTTTTTGGAGGGACGAGCCTGCGAGTCCGCTGGGTTCACTCCGTGGCT
>CAZXKR010000035.1:0-9946 GCA_964641305.1 uncultured Puniceicoccaceae bacterium
AGATGTCCCAAGTGCAAGGCGTCCGACCTGATCCCTTATACCGATCCCCGTCTGGTGGGAGAGAAGGGAGAGCATGAAGTTGTTCAGTGGGGCGAGCACAGTCTCACCAACGGCGCCTACAAATGCCCGGAGTGCAAGAAGCCGACCCTGCGCTTCCAGCCCGACGGATTGTGCTGGGACTGACGCGGGGGAAACCCAAGCGGATGAAGCGATTTCTATCGGATCCGAACTTTCTTACTTGAGTCTATCTGCCGTCGGGCAAGACTCCTTTTGATATGAGCGACTGGAAGATATCGAAGACGATTGTGGGGGAGGAGGAATTGGCGGACCGGCAGGTGGTGGCTTACGTCGGGAAAGACGGGGACATGGGCATGCACACGCACGACTTGAAGGGCCCACCGGGCAGGGATGACTACGAGTACTACACTTGGGTTGAGAAAAAGCATACGGACAAGCTGATCATCGCCCTCATGGAAAAGCTCTACGGGGGAAAGGATTCCTGCCCGGAGGAATTCCGAAGCCTGATGGAGGAGAACGGGATTCCTTGCGAGCTCTACGTGATCTAGAAACATTTTTGTTATGAAAAAGAAGATACTTTATTTGGACATGGACAACGTGCTGGTCGACTTTCCTTCCGGGTTGGCTCGCATCCCCGAGGAGACGCAAAGGGAATACGAGGATCGGGCGGACGAGATTCCCGGGGTCTTCGCCCTGATGGACCCGATGCCCGGTGCGGTGGAGGCCTTCAACACCTTGGCCGATGCCTTCGACGTCTACATCCTTTCCACCTCTCCCTGGGAGAATGCTTCCGCGTGGTCGGACAAGCTGAAGTGGGTAAAGAAATATCTGGGGGAGAAAGCATGGAAGAGGCTCATACTAAGCCACCACAAGAACCTCAATCACGGGGACTTCCTAGTGGACGACCGGGACAAGAACGGGGCAGGGGAGTTTACGGGAACCTTGATCAGGTTTTACCCCGGCAAGACCTCATGGCCCGAGTTGGTGAAAGAGCTGCTGGCCCAATCCTAGCCGAGCAGGGTTGTTTGGCATCATTCCCCCCGAGGCCTGTGCTGGGATTGACTCACTTGAAGACGAATTCCCATTTGTCGAGGTCGACGGAGAGGTTGCGGCCTTGGAGTTGGGCGACTCTTGCCGGGTCCATCTTGGTTCCGGGATCCAATTCGCTGGCCACTTGACCCATCTTAAAGGTCGAGCCTATCAAGTTCTCGATTTCGGAGAAATATTTCGGGCTGGGTGAAAATTCATAGTTTCCCGGAAGGAACTTTTTCCACGGGCCTGTCATGGCGCCTTGAAAAACGTTTATCAGCACGAGGAGTCGTTCCCAGTCCTTTTCCTCGATGGCCTCGCCGAGCTCCTTCTCCATCCGCCAAAGCTGCGAGAGGAAGTTCTTTTCATCCGCGGTCAGTTCCCCGAGGTCGGCTGCCTCGGCTTCCAAGGCCTCAATTTCCTGCTCGAGGGCGATTTCCTCGGCTCGTCGGTCCGTTCCCAAGAGCCAGGCCAAGACGCCACCGAACAACAGGCCGGCGCCCAATCCGAAACCGTCTCCTTCGTCGTCCCCGGTTAGCGGATCCTCGTATTCCCATTCGTCCGGCGCGCTCATGTCCTTCTTGCCATCTTCCCAGTGTTTCCGTTCAGCCTGCCAAGTTCCTTTTTGCTGAACTTGACGCGAACAACAGCCGTACCCGGCTCTCGGGCGTCACGCCCCAATCCACCTCCCGCAAGGCGGGATCAATCACCTCCGCTCTGGTTTCCACTTCGTTCATGAGCAAAGTTTGTATCTTCCCGTCTTCTTGCTGCCAACCTTTTCCACTAGCCCGGCTTCCATCAACGGCTTCAACTGGTTCATGGCCCCTTGTCGGGATACGCCCAATGCTTCCCAAATTTCCACCGGCGCCATGCTGCCTTGGTCGCGCAACAGTTTCAACAACTGTTCCTGTTTCGGACGCAAGGTCAGTTTTCCGGTTCGTTTTACGTTCAAGGCTTGGATGCGCATCCAGACCCGTTCCAGCGTATGTCGCAGACCCTCGGCGCAGTATTCCAGCCAGCCTGACAAATTTTCGCCCTCCCGGCGCACAGCCTGCAGGGCATCGTAGTAAGCTTGGCGCTTTTCCCAATAGTATTCATCCACCGAGAACACGTGGTGCGTGTCGAATCCCCTACGGTACAGCTCCCACAGGGCAAGTGCCCGGCCCACACGGCCATTGCCGTCGGCAAACGGGTGGATGCCCTCGAAACGATAATGCAAAATGGCTGAACTGAGAACGGGCGAAAGTTCACCTGCCTTGCGGTTCCACCATTCCAGCAACTCAAACATAAGCCCCGACACCATGCCCGGTTCCGGCGGCAGGTAGCCACCCACCCGCACTTTGATCTTCCGGTAGCGCCCCGCCTCGCCCTGATCCATCACCCCTTCGGCAAGGATGCGGTGGAGACGAAACAAATCCTCGTGCCGAATCACCTTCTTGTTCGCTTGTTTTTCAACGTGCCGAAGCCCGGCGAAATAATTCAATACCTCCCTCCGGGAACGCTCCGTCGGGCCCACCGATTCGTCCCCCGCCTCCAATGCCCGCACCTGTTCCAGGGTCAACGGATTCCCTTCGATTGCGGTGGAGGCATGGGCGTTCCGCGATCGACCGTCCTTCTGCAACGCCGGCACCCACGCCAACTCCACCGTCGCTCCCTGCACGCGCTCGCGCAAGGCGCTCACCTCCTCAACCAGAGAAAGTAAATGCGGCGTAATGGTGAACTGCGGCTCGTAACTCACGGTAGTAAGTCAACCATCTGTCAAGTTTTCTGTCAACCCCCCCTTCGGCATTTGTCATTGCGAAGGGGGATCTAGTCCCAACGAGGCAATTCGGTTGTTGCGCCGTTCCCGTTTCGTCTGGATTGCCGTGCCGCTTCGTGGCTCGCAATGACAATCCGGAAGTCCGAAAATTTAATGTAAACCGGCCTTACAGTTCTCCGATGCGTGACTCAGCCCAAGGTGAATTCGGGTAGGTTCACTCGTTGGCCGCCTTGCTCGGCGGATTGGTGGGCACAGATGCCTACGCAGGTCCAGTTGGCGGAGGTTACGGCGTTTGGCCATGGGTCCCTATCCTCGACGAGGGCGGAGGCGAACTCGTTCACCATGTGAGGGTGGGAACCGCCGTGGCCGCCGCCTTGGACGAAGGAGAGGTGATCGGCGTCCTCGATGGTTTGGGTGAACTTTTGAATGGGCTCGGGGAGAAGGTGGGCGTAGTCGGGGATTGCGACCTGCTCGGGAATCTCGGCCTCGGGGCGCTTGGCCACGTGCACGATGCTGGGCTCGTTCTCGACGAGGGTCCACTCGAAGCTTTTCTTGGTGCCGTAGACGTCGATGCTCTCGCGGTATTGGCGGGCGACGTCGTAGAGGAAGCGCCAGACGTGGGCGGAGAGATCGCTGTCCTTGAGCTTGATGTGGCAGGTTTCGACGGCGAACTTGTTGCCGCTTTTCTCGGCGATGTCGTCGCGGACGGTTCCGGAGCCGAAGCAGCTGACGTACTCGGCGAGCCCGTCGACCATACCCAGACAGGGGCTGACGACGTGGGTGGCGTAGTGCATGGGGATCATGCGTTCCCAGTATTCGGGCCAGCCGTCCATGTCCTGCGGGTGACTGGCGGCGAGGTACTGGATCTTGCCCAGTTCGCCGTTGTCGTAGAGTTCCTTGATGTAGAGAAATTCGCGGCTGTAGACCACGGTTTCGGCCATCATGTACTTGAGGCCGGTTTCCTCGACGACCTTGCAGAGTTCCTCGCATTCCTCGATGGTGGTGGCCATGGGCACGGTGCACATGACGTGCTTGCCCGCCCGGAGAGCCTTGATGGACTGCGGGGCGTGGTCGGGAATGGGGGAGTTGATGTGGACGGCGTCTATCTCGGGATCCTTGAGGAGCTCGTCGTAGTCCACGTAGCGTTTTTCGATGTCGAACTGGTCGGCGACTTTGTTCATCTCCTCCTCGTTGCGACGACAAACGGCCATGAGGTTTACGTTCGGGTGGGCTTGGTGGATGGGAATGAACTCGGCTCCGAAGCCGAGCCCGACGATGGCGATGTTGTGGATGTCCTTACTCATGATATTTGGTTGAATGGATTTGCTATTTAAGGGTCATCAGGAACGCCATGACGTCGGCGATTTCCTGATCGTTAAGAAGAATGTTCATGGGCGGCATGGGGCTGGCGCCTAGTTTGTCGAAGCCTTCCGCCAGTTCCGCGGAGGGATTGACCAAACTTCGGTAGACGTAGTCACGTTCCTTGCGAGAGGCAAGACCATCCAGCGCGGGCCCGACGTTGCCGCCCTTGCCGCCGAGAGCATGGCAACGGACGCAACCGGCGAGGAGGTGGGTCTTGAAGATTTTTTCGCCGGCCAATGAAGTTCCTTTAACAGACTCCTTGGTCTTCTCCTTGTAAATCGGGACAATCTCAGTGAGGGAAACATCATCCCACCAAGCGCTGCCATTGGATTGTCCCCAGCCACCGAAGAGGCAATTTACCGTAACAGCGCGATCCTGTTGATTGAGGAACTCCGTTTCCACCTTTTGCCACTTGGTCGTTTTCTTAATGCCCTTGGTTTTCGCCGCGTGCTGTAACTCATGTATCCCCATGAGCGCTCCATTACCAGTCCCTTCAAGGTCTTCCGTGCGGATCCATGCACTCAGCAAATACTTGCGACCTCCCTTTAGTTTAACCGGTGCATACAGGCTGGAATCATGTCGAGTCTCGGCACTTATAAGCAATGAAGCCTTGCCACTGTGTACATATTCCTTGCGCCTCTCAATGGCGTGCTTGAGGTCGGGATGACGCTTGCTGTAGGTGCGATCCTTCCATCCGACCGGCAGTTTGTTTTTGTCAACTTCTTCAAAGGACGGGTTGGGCAGAAGGTTGGGTCCGCGTTCGTAGCCCACGATGTTCATTTCCCGGGCACCAATAGCCTGCAGTGCAATGCGAAGCCACTCATCCTTTGCGTTATCCGGCTGCTTCATTAGCAAAGAGGCCGTTTTCTTGTGGTCATCGCTTTCGGGCAGGGCAGCCAGCTTGGTAAAGGCAACGAGGCGAACTTGGAGGTCCTTGTCGGCAAGGGTAGCGCTGTCATAAAGCAACTGCATCGAGGCATTGTCGGTGCCGAGGGCACGCACTGCATTTCGACGCACTGCGGGATTTGTGTTGATAAGGGAGGCGCGGTGGGAATCATGATCGAGTTCGCCTAGTCCATGCAAAGCCCACAGGGCATGAATGGCCTCGACTCCTTTACCTTTTACTCGTTTTCGCAAGGCAGGAACAGCATCCTTCTTTCCTTTGTCGACTAGCAAGCGTTGCGCAGTGAGGCGCCAAAACAAGTTGTCGTCGCTTAAGGCAGCAACCAGCGCAGCGGTCTTGGCGTCGGCAAGGGATTTGATTTTTCCGCCCGAATTCCCCTCGTATGCCACGCGATAGATGCGTCCGTGTTGGCGATCGCGGTTGGGGTTGACGTGAGCGTTGCCTGTCCCGCGCTTGGCATCGTATCCGCCACGCCCTCGGTTAGGGGTTGGATTGTGCTGGATGATGAAGTTGTACCAGTCGGCGATCCACATATTTCCGTCCGGGCCGACCTCGGCTACTATGGGCGAGAACCATTCGTCTGCGCTGGCCACGAAACTAAAGGCGTTTACGGACTCGTAGCCCGATTCCTTTGATCTCACGTCGTACATACCCAGCAGGTTGCCGGTCGGCCCGCAGACGAAAGCCCGCCGGTCTCGCCACGATTTCGGGAAACCGGAGGAAGTGGCGAAGGCGTGCCCGCAGCCCGCTGTGTAGGCATTGAACGCGTCGACTTGACGAATGTTCGGGGTAATCGGATGGAACTTGGGCGAACTTGCGATCATCTTGGCGCTCATGCGACGTTGACTGCCAAAGACAGTGTTGGGGATGCCCCCGAAGAAGCTGGGATTGTTGTTGGCGGTGGAGCCGAATACGTCGCCGGCTTCGTTGAATCCAATGCCCCATGTGTTGTTGTTGAACTGGTGAAGGAATTCCATGTCCGAGCCATCGGGACGAAAGCGAAAGGTTCCCGATCCGAAATTGTGCTTTTCGCCGTTTACCTCGCCGTTGAAACGAGAGTAACCGACGGTGCCGTAAATCCAGTTGTCAAAACCGTAACGCAGGTTGCTTGGGCCTGCATGCGTATCCCCTACGCCGAATCCGGTGAAGAGAACTTCGCGGTGATCGGCTTTGTCGTCGCCATCGGTATCCTTGAGAAAGAGAAATTCCGGAGCATGGGCGAGAATGACGCCGCCACGGGCAAAAACCATCGAGGTGGGTATGTTGAAGCCGTCGGCAAATACGGTGAATTTGTCTGCTTTTCCATCGCCGTTGGTATCTTCGCAAATCTTTATTCGATCATTACCCTTGCGACCCGGTTTCAACTCGTTGGGATAGTCGACCGATTCGACCACCCAGAGGCGCCCACGTTCGTCCCACTGGAAGTAAATGGGATTGATGATCTCGGGTTCGGAAGCAAACAATTCGAGTCGAAAACCAACAGGTGCTTGCGTGTATTTCATGCTCTCCTCGGGTGAGAGGGGCAATTGATAGGGAAGGGGTTCGGGTCGGCGCTCGTAGTTGGGCACGTTGTCGCGCTTTTCGTACTTCAGGGGAGTGCGAGAGGCTAGGAACTTCTCATAACGAGCTTTTGCTTTGTCGCCAACGGCCCAAAGGATTCCGCTTTTGATGAGCTGATGGAAATCGGGGTGATTCCAAACCCGCTGGTCATGTCCGGAGGCCGTGTAGAAGACGCGTCCCTTCCCCTCGGTGCGAACCCAAGTCCACGGCTCGGGCTTGGTGTGCGGGTCGCCGGGCATGGCGTCGCGCACCATAAGGACGGTGCGACCCTTCTCGTTGTGCCTATGGTGAAAGTAGGTCTCGTCCCAAGCCTCGAATTCTTTGACTCCCGTAAGGGCGGGATGCTCTTTTTTCACAACACGAGCCTTGAAACTGGATCCTTGATGGCTCTTGAATCGCCCTCCCACAAGTTGGTCGAATTCCGGAATGTTCGAAAAGCACCAACTCGCGCAATGCACAGGCACAAAACCGCCGCCGTTGCGGACATAGGACTGCAGGTTCTTCCACTGTTTAGCCGTAAGTCGAGGATGGTTTGCGTAAATCAACAGAGCGTCAAACTTACCAAGGTAAGCGACGTCATCCAGAGCCGCTCCAACGCTGGTCACGTAATCGAAATATATGGCATCCCGACCGAGCGCCTTAGACAGCATCGGGTAATACTCGTTCGAGTTATGGTGTTTGCTCTCGTGACCGAGGAAAAGGACTCGAATAGGGGCGGCGAAGGCTCCGTTGAATGAGATATTCACCAGAAGGAAGGCAAGGAAGGGAATATGTATTTTCATTTTGCGTGGGAGGGGTCAGGTTGCTGGATTATTTGGCTAGGGTGTCGGCTTGTTGCGGAAGGGAGTAGCTTGTACTCCGATAAATGGTGATGAAGCCAAGGTGGAGGAGACAAGGAGAAGTAATGCTTGTCCGGTCATTGCCCTCATTGATCGTCTTGGAATTTCCAAGGCCATGGTTTTACCTTGGCCCGGACGGCCCACGCTTCCCACTTTGCAGTGAGTTCCTCTACCTTTTGCGGGTTTTTCTTGGCAAGGTTCGTTAGCTCCGAACGGTCTTTCCTCATGTTGTAGAGCTCCCATGGTCTGAAATTTGAGGGTTTGCCGGTCTGTCCGTAACGAACCAACTTCCAGTCTCCATCGCGGATGGCACAGTTGAGATGGTGCTCGAAGTAGATCGCATCCTTGCGTTCCAAGGATTTTCCCTTAAAGGCCGGTGTCAGGCTTACACCTTCAACAGGATCGAGTTGGTGCCCATCGTATTTCTTTGGATACTTTACGCCGGCAACGTCTATGCAAGTAGCCATGATGTCGATGACGTGTCCCGGCTGATGTTCCAGTTTGCCCGATAGTTTCTTGTCTATGCCCTTGGGCCAGTGGGCGATAAGGGGTGTCGAGATTCCGCCTTCGTGAGCGTAATGCTTATATTCGCGAAAGGGTGTATCGGAGACATTGGCCCACCCGCGACCATACCCTATGAAGGTGTCTTCCGGTCCGGCCATTACTCCCGGTCCCACTCTCAACGCACGTCCGTCCCTAGCCTGCATGGGCGGCCATATTTTCCTCTGCAGGTCGTCAGGTCCCATAGGTTTGTATTCGCGATAAGGGTTCTTGGGTGTGTAGCGACCAAACCCTTCCGCGCAACCACCGTTGTCCTGCAGAAAGAGAAAGAGGGTGTTGTCAAACTGTCTCTGGCGCTTGACTTCCGCGATGATGCGTCCGATGCCTTGGTCCATATTGTCAATCATGGCGGCGTAGACTTCCATGTTTCGGCTTTCCCACTCTTTGTGCTGAGTCCTTTCCCAGTCGTCGGAACCGGGCGACATTTTAATATCCTCTGCAACAAGTCCGATTTCCTTGAGGCGTTTCAAACGTCGTTCTCGAATCGGGTCGAATCCTTCATCGTACTTGCCCTTGTACTTTGCAATGTCCTTGGGCAGAGCGTGCATCGGCCAGTGAGCTGCTGTGTAGGCGGCATACAGAAAGAAAGGTTTGTCCGCAGTCTTTTGGGAATGCTCCTTGAGAAACGTCACCGCATTGTCGCTGATGGCATCGGTGTAGTAATAGGTTTTGGGTTTGTATTCAGGATCGTTGACCGGAGTGATGTAAGTATTGCCGCGACATAGAGTTGCGGGATCGAAGAAACTCCCGGCTCCAATGATCGTTCCATAAAATCGATCAAACCCGCGTTGCAAAGGCCAGTTGTCTTTTGGCCCATTTGACCCGACATGGCGAGTGACGTGCCATTTCCCACTCATGTAATTGCGATATCCGGCAGTACTCATAGCTTCGGCGATCGTCATTACGTTACGCCCAAATTCCCCTCGGTAACCCGGTAGTTTCTTATCGCCGGTCATCAATCCAATCCCCGCTTGATGTTGGTATAGTCCTGAGAGCAATGCCGCACGGGTCGGGCAGCAGCGGGCAGTGTTGTAGAATTGAGAGAAGCGAAGACCTTTTGCGGCAAGGGCGTCAAGATTGGGAGTCTGGATTTCTCCGCCATAGCATCCGATGTCGGAGAAGCCCATATCGTCAGACATTATCAGCACGATATTCGGCCTAGAATATTTATTTTCGGCACATAGGCCATTCGCCAACAAGAAGAATAGAAGCGTTGTTGATAGTATATTTATGGTTGCTTGAGGTTTCATGATTTAAATTGAAATTACTTTCACTGCTTAACTACCTAATAAGTTTAAGGGGTGTTTTAGGAAAGCAGTCTGGAGGTACGCTTTTAATACTACTATGAAAATCCATTTGATTATTGGATAAAAAAGCCTAATTTTATGCGATTTCTGCCATGTCTGCTAATCTTGAGATAGCCTCTTTCCTGAGAAATTGCTCATCGCCATCTCAATTCATTTCCTTGTTCGATCATATGGCGGACATTTCCTTTTTCGTTAAAGACCGGCAGTTTCGTCTAGTTACCGCAAATCGTTCTTTCTGGAATAGATTTGGTTTTGCCTCGGCAGCGGAATTGGTTGGCAAAAATGACTTTGAACTTTTCCCTCCTCGTCTCGCTCAGCATTTTCGGAGAGATGACGAGGAAATTCTACGTACGGGAAAACCCAAGTTGCAAATTGTTGAACTTTTCTTCAATCAGCGGGGTTTGCCCGATTGGTTTTGTACGAATAAATTTCCCCTTTTAAACTTTGACAAGGAAGTTATTGGAATAATCGGAACTGTCCGAAGATATATGGAAGCAAATGTCTTGGATGAAGGGATGGGCGGTCTTGGAGCGATGTTGTCCTATTTGCGAAAAAACTTTAGAAAACGAATAACCATTGCCGACCTGATAAAGGTTTCAGGAATGTC
>CAZXKR010000036.1:0-1751 GCA_964641305.1 uncultured Puniceicoccaceae bacterium
TTTCCTTTCCTGCCGTAGTCAATCAGGTTCATGGTCTGGTCGAGTACGGAATTGTTCACGAGAACGGCAAGACCCACGAATCCCTCTTTCGTACGAAAGTTCGTCCCATTCATCTGAACTTCGTACTTCTGTTGTCCAAGTTGAAGCCGGCCAAAGGTTTTATTGAAAATCTTTGGGCCGAAAAACCCAAACCGATGGACCTGAGAGCTCACACGGTGGCCATAGACGTTTCTTGGGACTTCAATGGTTCGAAGGGCATCGCCTCCCTCGGATCGCTTGCTCTTAATGAAAAGGATGACCAGCCGATTGGTCCAAATGCATTCGTCTTTACCGGATCCAAGTTTCTTGGCGGTGATTTTCAAGCTGAGTCGACAGGTTCGATTCTAGCCGTTTATGCCGACGATACGTCCATGATCAATAGCTCCGACTACGATAGCAATAACGACGACGTATGGTATGCCAACAAAAAGGCTTTGCCTGCTCTTGAAACTCCCGTAATAATAACATTTAAGTTACCAAATAACGATCCGAAACCCAAACCTTTGCCATGACCATGAAGACAATTTGTTTTTTTTCCATCTACCTAGGATTTTTTCTTTCTACCTTTTACGGTTATGGCGCACCCAATGCCAAAGAGACGGTTGAGGACAGAAACAACCTTTCTCTCCGCAACGAAGTGGGGCGAGCCATCGAGAGGGGTGTGAAATGGATCGCGACTGAACAAAACGCCACCTCCGGACTATGGGGGGACGAAGAGTATCCCGCCATTACCGGGCTGTCTCTGCGAGCCATACTTGGAGATCCTGCACGCAAAAACGGAGACAAATATTCTGCCGCCTTAGACAAAGGTTACTCTTTCATACTGTCCAAAACCCAGAGCGATGGAGGTATTTATGGCAAGGGGCTCGCTTCTTACAATACTTCCATTTGCCTAATGGCTCTGTTGCAGCGCAAGAAACCCGAGTACAAACCGGTTATTCTCAAAGCCCGCAACTTTCTAATTAATCAACAGCATGATTTCGACTCTCGTGGTAAAACCGATAATGTTTTTGACGGGGGAATCGGTTATGGAGCCCGATGGGCTCACTCCGATCTCTCTAACACTCACCTCGCTATGGAAGCACTCTTCTACACCAAGAAAATGATCGAAACGGAGGAGGGCGACAAGCTTGACCTTGATTGGGCAGCGGCCATTGCCTTTGTCGAGAAATGCCAAAACCTTCCCAAGAACAACAAGGAGAAGTGGGTTAGCGAAGATCCTGCGGACCGTGGTGGTTTCGTATATTTCCCCGGCAGCAGTATGGCGGGCGAGCGAAAACTGGCCGACGGCAAGGTTGCTTTGCGTTCCTACGGAAGTATGAGCTACGCCGGTATGCTGAGTTTCATTTATGCTGAAATGGACCCCAAGGATGACCGAGTGAAAGCCGTTAGGGATTGGCTCGCCCAAAACTATAGCGTGAAAGAGAATCCCGGTCTTGGCCCTCAGGGCATGTTCTATTATTTTCATACCATGGCAAAAGCCCTTTCTCTTTCCGGCACGGAAAAGATCAAGGCCAAGGACGGTTCCCTCCATGATTGGCGGTATGAACTAGCCCGCAAACTTTTCGACCTGCAGAACCCCAAAGGTTACTGGCTCAATGAAAATGGACGATGGTGGGAGCGCGACCCTGTGCTCGTTACCTCTTACGCCTTACTCACTCTTGAACGTATTTACTACAGTCTGTAGCATTTTTCTTCTTCCTTTGCTTCGA
>CAZXKR010000036.1:1851-8115 GCA_964641305.1 uncultured Puniceicoccaceae bacterium
GGTTGGCAATTTTCTTTTTACGATGAAACCCTGGAACCCCAATGGAGTAATCTTCGGGAGATTTTGTCGGCGTTTTACGGCCCGAAGCGTTCTTCTCGACCACTTCCGCCACTTGACAAGGTGCCCATGGGAGATCCCGGTGGTTACGTAACCGATACTTGGGAACTTTCAGACCGCATCGTGCTGCTTACCGTACAGGCATTTCAAGTTAAAGATTGCTGCACCAAGCGGATGGTGGACTACTCCGGTTGCACTTTGCTCATTCAGCCTAAGTAGGGGAGGTTGACTTCGAATGCGCTTCCCCGTGCTTCGCGAGAGCTTTCTTTTCTCGTAGTTGAAAAATCCTCGAAAATGGGCATCCTGCTTATTTCCTTCAAAAGTAACACATGGGTATATTTTCTAAATTTCGAGCCGGATTCCGGCAAGGTAGTCGAGCTATTCGCGGTGCTTTCGATGTTCTTTCCGGCCGCGGGAAACTGGATGAAGACTCTCTTCTCGAGCTTGAGGAAGCCCTGTACGGAAGCGATTTCGGCGTAGAGACGACGGAGGAAATCCTTGACGGCATTCGCGAAGCTCATCGCAAGGACAAGGAACTCCGTGGACAAGACGCCATTGTTTTGGCCAGAACGATCCTCACTCGAGTTTTGGATGGAGCCGAAAGCGGCTTTGCGCCAAGCGGTTCGCTGGAAGACAAACCCGAGGTCGTCTGCTTGATTGGCGTAAACGGTTCCGGTAAAACCACGACCTGCGCCAAGCTTGGGCACCTCTGGACAAATGCCGGCAATTCCGTCCTTCTTGGAGCCTGTGACACTTTTCGAGCCGCCGCGACCGAGCAATTGAAGAGCTGGTCAACTCGTTTGAGCCTTGAAATCGTGGCTGGGCATCACGGTTCTGATGCCGCCGCAGTTGCCTATGACGCCTATGCTGCTGCGGAATCGCGTGGTCATGATCTATTGCTTTTGGATACTGCCGGACGGTTGCACGTCAAAGAGGGGCTCATGGAGGAGCTCTACAAAATGCGACGAGTGCTCCAAAAGAAGAATCCTGCCGCCCCGCATCATTCTTGGTTGGTTGTTGATGGGTCTACGGGAGTCAATGCCGTAGAACAGGCACGCGTCTTTCACGAGAAATTCGGTCTGTCCGGACTGGTTGTTACCAAGCTCGACGGGACCTCCAAAGGTGGAGCGATCGTAGGTATTTATCGAGAGTTGAAACTCCCCATTCACTTTGTAGGCCTTGGCGAAGCTCCTGATGACCTGCAGCCTTTTTCCGTCGACCATTACGTGGATTCCATTCTTCCTTTAGAGCTCGAAAAAGTCGAAGATTAGAGTTTCTTCCTGCCTTCGGTTCATGTTTGTCATTTCCATTTTTTTTCGCATGCTTCGGTGGAGTAGATGGTTATGCAAGAAAAGGTGGTCCAACCATTGCGCGTTGGGTTGGGTGAACGTTCTTACGAAATTTTCGTTGGGCGTAATCTTTCCAGTGACATACGGCGTATGGTCGAATCCCTCCGCGAAAGCAACCGACAGGTCGCGGTTTTGGCGGACGAGCAATTAGCAATTCTTCAGCCCACTTTTCTTGCCGATGCGTTTGGCGATTGTCCAAAGCTTGAGCTGCCATCCGGCGAAACCACGAAGTCTCTAGAAAAACTTGGATTAGTCTTGGATTTCCTTGCCGATGCAAAACTGGATCGTTCGGCTTGCGTTTTCGTAGTTGGCGGAGGGGTGACCGGAGACCTTGGCGGTTTTGCCGCAGCTTCCTTTCTTCGCGGAATCGATTTCATTCAAGTTCCTTCCACCTTGCTGGCAATGGTCGACAGTTCCGTTGGAGGGAAAACGGGTATAAACCTCTCGGCGGGCAAGAACCTCGTGGGCGCTTTTCACCAACCGCGAGCTGTTTTTGCCGATGTGGATCTTCTTGCCTCATTGCCAACTCGAGAATTTGCGGCGGGCATGGCCGAAGTGATCAAGTACGGACTCCTCGGCGATCGAGAGTTGTATGAGCGTCTACTCCAATCGGAGACCTTAACTGCGACTAGTCCTGAGATTGGGGATATCATTAAGCGTTGCTGTCAAAACAAAGCTCGAATTGTTGAAGGAGACGAGCGGGAAACCGATTCCGGGGTTGGTGGTCGAGCTCTGCTTAATCTTGGGCACACATTTGCTCACGCCATAGAGGCTGTGGCTGGTTATGGGGAATATTTACATGGCGAAGCCGTGGCAATCGGGATGGTTTGCGCCCTTCGTCTTTCAGAAAAACTGGAATTTCTGGAACTCGGGAATGGTTCCGATTTGGAGGCTTTGCTTGGTCGACAAAGTTTGCCCACGGTTTTGCGTGCTCCTTTGGCGTTGAAACCGTTACTGAATGCGATGCACTCGGACAAAAAGGTCAAGGGTGGTAGGCTTCGTTTTGTGGTTATGGATGCCGTTGGCGTGTCCCGCGTGGCGAAAGACGTATCACTTTCACTTGTGGAAGATACTTGGCGAACGGTTGGCGCCTCATAGGCAATGGACGATGGCGTGTTTCGAGGAAGAGGTGGTTCGAGCTTATTTCGAGGAGAATGGTTTTCTCGTGCGTTCGGCCGGGCATCCTCCCGAGGCGGGCAAAAAAAGGGTCGGTGCCTTGCCCACTTTGGCCGTCTTGAATCCGGAGGTGAAGGAAAACGCTACCAATTTTAGTTTTCGTCTCTTTACCACTGACATTGGTAGGATTCGTGCCGCTATCGTTTCCGTTCTGGGTTGGGATTCAATCGGTTTTTCGGCAAACTTACTTTCGAGCGATGCCGGTTTGCTGAAATTCATAAAGGCGGAGGTTACGACTAGGCGCTTGAAATCCGGTTTTTCTCCGCCTGTCAATTTGCCCGAGGCTCGTATGGGTAATTGTTTGCGACTACTCGTTTTGCCTGCCTTACCTCATGCGGAAGAAAAGTTGCGAGAGGCTTTGGATGTTTTACGGGAGGCGGGAGTGCAAGGCGTTTATACTTTTCGCGTCATGCTGGAAAACTTATTGGGTCGAGTGAAGCCCAATAGCGACTACTCGAAGTCGGTTTCCCTACAAGCCCTTCGCATAATCAAGGCCTACGGACTTGCCAAGGAACCGCAACTTGAGATGTTCGGTGATTAATGGGATGACTGTCGCTATTCACGAAACCGCCATACTGGGAGCAGGGGCGAAACTGGGTTCTAATGTCAGGATAGGCCCTTACGCGATTGTGGAGGACGAGGTTGAATTGGGCTCCGATTGTTTTGTGGAGGCCCATGCAATCGTGAAAAATGGAACAGTGCTTGGGGATGGGTGTCGGGTAGGGCATTTTGCGGTGGTGGGTGGAGAACCTCAATATCTTGCGTTCGATCCGGCGACATCCTCGGGAGTCAAGGTGGGGAAGGGTACTCGCATTGGCGAGGGCGTTACCATCCATCGGTCCATTAACGAAGGAGGTAATACGTGCGTGGGCAATAATGTTTTTCTCATGGGGTATTCGCATGTGGCCCATGATTGCTTGGTGGGAGATCAGGTCGTGGTTGCCAATGGGGCATTGCTGGGCGGGCACGTCGAATTGGGGAAATACTGCTTTGTCGGTGGAGGTGCAGCTTTTCACCAGTTCGTCAGGGTAGGGGAAGGAGCTATGGTTGGTGGCATGGCCGAGGTTTCGGCTGATGTCCCGCCCTTCGTCACGGTTGCTCGCCGCAATCTCGCCTGTGGTCTGAATCTCGTGGGTTTGCGTCGTCGAGAGTTTTCCCAAGAAGTGATTGGAGACCTAAAGGAATGCTACCGAGCAGTCTATTTTCATGAAGGAAACCCGCAGGGTCGCGCGGAGGAGACATTGGCGTCGGGCGAACTTCCCTCCACCTCGGAAGGGAGAGAATTCTTGGAGTTTTTTCTATCCGGTGAGCGAGGCTTTGTTCGAAACCGAAAGAAGCAAGTTCCCGAAGATGACTCTTGAGCTCAGGCTCATTGCACATTATTTTTGAAGTCTCTTTAGATGAGCGTAAAGCTAAATATTGATACTCAACCCGACCTTGTTCGCAAAGGCGATGAACGACTGGTTTGCCTTACCGAATCCGCTGGCAGCAAGCTACATAAACTTATTGATCGTGAACAAACAGGTGATTTTTTACGTATCCGAATTACAGGTGGCGGATGCAATGGTCTTTCTTATAATATGAAATTCGTTCCACTGGGTAAGAAAGGCGATATTCTCGTTGAAAGTTCAGGCGTTGGCGTCCTTGTTGATTCCAAAACGGCGCTTTACTTACGCGGTACGACGCTTGAATTTTCCGACAAATTGGTCGGTGGCGGCTTTAAGTTCCAAAACCCCAATGCCAAAGCCAGCTGTAGTTGTGGCGAAAGTTTCAACCTGTAATTATTATTTCTTTTTCTAAACAAAATCCCCGTTAAAAAGCTTGCCTCAGCTCACTTAGAGAGCAATCCTTTAGCTTTTCGTAGATAATTCTCTTCCAAATTTATGGTCTTTTCTCAACCCCTTATTAGCCGCCGCCTGTCGGTGTGAATCAACTACATGGGCAAAAAGCCTAGCGGCAAAGGTAAACGCCGGTTTCAACATAACCGGAATTTCATACGAAAAAACCAGCGCATTCGCGTACCTGAAGTTCGTGTGATCGGACCCAAGGGGGAAATGCTTGGGGTCATGGCTCCCGAAGAAGCTTTGGTTATTGCGAAGAAACATCGACTCGATCTGGTTGAGGTGGCGCCAACCGCTCGTCCGCCCGTGTGCCGCATTTTGGAGTTCGGGAAATATAAGTACGATCTAAGCAAGAACAAGAAGAACAAGGAAAAGAGCGGTGGAAAACGGGTTAAGGAAGCGAAGTTTAGACCGCGTATCGATACGCACGACTACGAGACCAAACTGCGGCGTGCCGAGAAATTTTTACACCAAGGTTTCAAGCTCAAGCTCACAATGATGATGCGTGGGCGCGAAATGGAGCACATGGACATAGGTTTCAGTCGCCTGAGGCAGGCTGTAGTTGACTTGTCTGGAGTAGGTCGTGCGGATGATGAACCCAAGCGTGCGGGCCGGTTCATAATGGTGAACCTTTCTCCTCTCCCCAAGAATCAGCATGTCCTCAAATATAATTCCGTAACCGAAGCGACCGTGGAAGTTCCCGATGATCAAGACGAGGAGGAAGAAATCGACGAACACGACGAGGAGGATGGCGAAGAAAACGACGAGCACGATGACGAAGTAGAATCCGAAGAACTGACCGAAGAAGATGATTCGGGGACCAAGACCTCTACATCGTCGAAAGGGGATTCGGATTCGGAAGCTTGAACCTTCCTTTATTTGCCACTGCGGAACCTGAACCTGCAGATGGAATGGAAGCATTTGTTTTTTGTTGCCGCAGGCGGTGCCTTGGGGTCCGTTTTGCGGACATGGTTGTGGCATGTTCTGCGTGGAGGATTTCCATGGTCTACGATTGCCGTTAACGTGGCGGGATCATTTCTCATCGGCGTTTTGTTTCATACTTTGGGGAATGACGAAGACAATATGAACCTTCGTTTCTTTTTAATTGCCGGGTTTTGCGGAGGTTTCACTACTTTTTCCACTTTCAGTCTAGATGTTCTAAAGCTTTTTCGCGATGGCCATGCTTGGCTTGCGCTGGGGAACGTCGCCCTTTCTCTCGTATGTTGTCTAATCGCTGTTTTCGCGGGTTGGCGGCTAGCTGTTGCGAGCTAAGAGTCTGCAAAAAGTTCGCTTGCGGCAGATTTATTCGTGTGCAATCTTATAAGGAGCATGCGCATACCTCTTTTTCTTTGTTTCATCGCCTCTATTTTGTGCGTTCACATTGAAGGCGCGGTTGCTCCTTCTCCCTTTCTTCCGCCTGGATATAATTCCCGTCCTACGCAAAAACCAATCCAATCTCCGAGAAAGCCGAAGCCTCAAACACCGAACGTACAAATATCAAAAGAAATTGAATTGGGCGGATTTTTCTCTCTTGGAACCGGAGATAGCCGGAAACTTTATTTTTCCCTTTTCAACAAAAAGGTGAACCACGCGCAATGGATCACCATTGGGGAAAAAACGGATGAGGATTTTCTCGCCGAATCCTTTGATTTCGATACTGAAACCCTGACGGTACGTTTTGGGGACTCTTCGCACGACCTATCCCTGCGGATGTCTAAAGGTACTTCGGGAGGAAAACCCGGGTCGTCGAATGCTCGCAATGTTGCATCAACCACCGCGTCCACTCCAGGCAAACCTCGCGTCATGCCGCCTCGACCCAAGACCACTCCAACCTTACCTCC
>CAZXKR010000036.1:8215-9808 GCA_964641305.1 uncultured Puniceicoccaceae bacterium
CAGGCAAACCTCGCGTCATGCCGCCTCGACCCAAGACCACTCCAACCTTACCTCCATGGCTTGCCAATCGATCGGCGTCCGGTTCGTCTCGGGCGGGAGGAGGGTATTCAGCTCCTCCTTCCAGAGGCGGAACGAGCGGTCCAAGTTCAGCGAGTGCCTCACAGGCAACGCGAACTTTTTCCGGAGGACGTTCAGGCGGCTATGTCCCGCGTCCTGTAAACAGCGTCAATTCTCCTGTTGTATCGTCTCCTTCAACGGGTGTCTCTTCACCTTCGAGAAATCCTTCATATACAGGTTCAATCTCTGCACCCAATGACGGCGGTGCAACGACTCCTTCAACTAACCCTTCCCCTCCTTCTAATTCGCCCGGGGGAGGGTCTTCCGGGTCCGGATCTTCTGGAACCGGGGGAGGTTCATCGGGTTCGGAGATCGACCTGAACAACCTGCCACCCCCTCCACCACCTCCCGATATTCTTCCTCCGGGACCACCTCCCAATATTGTTCCATCCCGTGAGGATTAGCTATGCGGCGGTCATCGGGCCGACGCTTCTTCTTTTATTTTTTGTAGTAGGTCAGAATCAACGGCGTATAGGAACTCGTCATGATGTTTCTCTTGAGTTGCATCGTCAAATGGGTGGCAATCTCGGTTCCTTTTCATCGGGCGAAGATTTTCCCGACCTTTCCCCGGTCGGTCTCGTTCAGTCCGATAAAGGTTTTATTGGAACCGGTACCTTAATCTCACCAACTATAGTTGTGACAGCCGGACACGTGTTGCGTGGGAGTTACAAAGCAAAAGAGCCGGTTGCATCCGAATGGACTTTTTCTCTGGGTTCGGATTCACTGAAACCAACAGTGACTTGCTCCGTTTCCGAAGTTATTCTCCACCCGGGTTGGACTGCTCGACTGAGTTATGAAGGTGGTATTGGAGACGGTGACGTACTCGGTCTCGATCTTGCCTTGCTGAGATTGAAATTGCCAGTAACGGGGGTGACACCAGCTCGTTTTAATACCGTAGATTCGGAAATCATCGGGTCTCGAGTAATTCTTGCAGGTTACGGGAGCATTGCCGATGGGAAAAGAGGCGTCACTTCGGTTGATAACTTCGATCGATTGGCAGGCGAAAACACGCTTGATCGAGTCGTCGAAACCGTGAATGCATCCAATGTTCCTCAAGAATATAAGGGAGGGTTGCTTGGCCTTGATTTCGACAGCCCGGACGAATTTTTCAATTCTCTTGGGTCTCAAGCTTCTCTCATCGATTATTTAGGCTCGGGATCCAGTGCTTCCACCCCCTTGCCTTATGAAGCGACCACGGCGGAGGGCGATAGTGGTGGTCCCGCCTTTGTGAGAATGAACGATGTGTGGAAGGTTGTGGGTACTGTATCCTATGGAACCGAGAGTTCCGTCTACGGTGACGTTACGGTGTATACCAGACTAGCTTCGCAAGCTGATTGGCTTCAGTCTTACCTCGAACGCTGGGCTCCTGCACGTCGGACGGGCTTTGGAGAGTGGTTGAACCTCGATTGGTTGGGGAATTTCTCCACTTATCAAGGAGATTGGGTCTTTCATGAAAAACTCGGTTGGTTTTATTCT
>CAZXKR010000037.1:0-9665 GCA_964641305.1 uncultured Puniceicoccaceae bacterium
ACTGCTTCGGCAATAGCTGCGAGTATGTCCGGATCTTCTAGGGAAGGCGAGGGCGCCGCCTGACAGGATACGATCAAGCCTCCCTTGAGTTGAGCGAGTGTGTCGTACTTCCCCATCCTTGCAGACACTGAAATTTGCGTGTTCTAAGAGAGGACGTCGCGGACAATCTTGCCGTGAACGTCGGTTAGGCGATAGTGGCGCCCTTGGTGCTTAAATGTGAGACGTTCGTGGTCGATCCCAAGTAGGTGGAGAATAGTGGCTTGCAGGTCGTGGACATGGACGGGGTTTTCAATGACGTTTACTCCGTAGTCGTCGGTTTGCCCGTAACTGAAACCTGCTTTTACACCCCCCCCGGCGAGCCAGTAGGTGAAGCAATTGGGGTGATGGTCTCTACCGTAGTTGGTGCGAGTCAATTTGCCTTGGCAATAGACTGTACGACCGAATTCGCCTCCCCAAACGATGAGCGTGTCTTCCAACATGCCGCGTTGCTTCAAGTCAGACAGTAGGGCGGCGGTAGGTTGGTCGGTGTCCTTGCATTGGCGTCTCACGTTTCCGGGAGCCCCTCCGTGCGCATCCCATCCACGATGAAAGAGTTGGATGAAGCGCACGCCCCGTTCGGCCAAGCGTCGAGCGAGGAGACAGTTATAGGCATACCGCCCGACCTTGTTTACTTCGGGGCCGTATGAATCGAGTATGTGCTTGGGTTCGCCTGAGTAGTCGATGAGTTCGGGTACGCTCGTTTGCATGCGATAGGCCAGCTCGTACTGGGCGATACGGGTCTTAATGGTCGGATCTTCGTAGCGAGAGGCTTGGGTCTGGTTGAGCTTTCCGATTGTGTCCAGCATGCGACGTCTTTGCGTCCGGCTAAGACCGGAGGGGTCGTAAAGGTCTAGGATGGGATCGCCTTGTCCGCGAAACTTGACGCCTTGAAAGCGTCCGGGAAGAAAACCGGAACCCCAGAGGCGGTCGTACAGAGGTTGTCCCGTCTTGCCGGTGCCGTTGGAGGTAAGAGCAACGTAGGAGGGAAGGTCGGAGTTGTCGGAACCCAAACCGTAACTCACCCAAGAGCCAATGCTTGGACGACCGGGAATTACGGATCCCGTTTGGAAGCAGGTGGCGGCAGGGTCATGGTTGATGGCTTCGCCGTGCATGGACTTGATTACGCAAATGTCGTCGACCACCTTGGCGAGGTGGGGCAAGGTTTCGCCGAGTTCGATGCCACTGGCGCCATGGCGGGCGAAGCGAATGGAGGTTGGCGCGACAGGGAAACTGGCCTGTCCCGAGGTCATCGTAGTCTTGCGTTCGTCGGGATAGATGGACTTCGGGACTTCTTGGCCGAAACGATCTTTTAGAAGTGGTTTGTGGTCGAAGAGATCGTGTTGGGAAGGACCTCCGGACTGGAACAGGTAAATGACACGCTTCACTTTTGGCTGATGATGCGGCAGGTCGGCGAACCCGCCGATGGAGTTTCGCGGTCTGGATTTTGCCTCGTCGGCCCGGAGCAGGTCGGTAAGGGCGATTGATCCTAGTCCGAGCGTCGTCTTTTCCAAAAAGGCTCTGCGGGTCTGGGCGGCTTGAAGCTCTTGCAAGGGATTCATGTCTTCAGTTCAGCGTGATTGCTTCATCGAGGTTCATAATGGTGGAGGCGACGAGGGCGTAAGCGGCGACCTGTTCGGAGGATAGTTTCGGGTCATTGGGGCGTTGTCCCACCTTTAGGAAATTCTTGGCAGACTCCGGGTTGAGGGAGAATGTTTCGAGGTGGACCTTGAGGTCGGCAAGGAGAAGGTTTAGCTCTTCCTTCACCGGTCGGCGCCCCGTGATTGAGCGAAAGCCATAAGTGATGCGGTCGCGAGGTGATTGTTTGCCCTTAAGCTTTAACATGCGTTCGGCGAGATGACGGGCAGATTCCACGAAGGTTACGTTGTTGAGAAGGGTAAGGGCTTGAAGGGGGGTGATGGTTTGATCTTTGCGGACAATGCAGATCTCGCGGTCGGCGGCATTGAAAGTCATCATAGTTGGCGGAGGAATGGTTCGACGCCAGTAGGTGTAGAGACTGCGTCGGTAAAGCTTGTCTCCTTTATCCTGCTTATAGGCGTTGTTTGAAATGGATTTCCAGATGCGGGGTGGCATATAGGGGCGAACGGAAGGGCCGCCGATAGTTCGGACGAGTAGGCCTGAGTTTGCCAAGGCGGCATCACGTATGGCGTAGGGAGGCAATCGACGACGGGGACCCCGGGACAGCAAACGGTTTTCTGGGTCACGGGCGGAGTGTCCCGTAGAGACCTGTCTGTAAGTGGCGGATGTGACGAGCAATTTGTGAAAGTCCTTGATGTTCCAATCGCGGCGTATGAATTCGGTGGCGAGCCAGTCGAGGAGCTTCGGGTGGCTTGGGTGTTCACCTTGTATCCCAAAGTTTTCCGAGGTTTTGACTAATCCGATCCCGAACAGTCTTTGCCAGAATCGGTTAACGGTTACGCGTGCAGTGAGTGGATGTCCGGGTGCAATTAACCATTGCGCTAGACCTATACGGTTTGCGGGCCATTCATTTTTCCAGCCTCCTATGATCGTGGGAACTGCAGGTGAGAGGGTTTCCGATTTGTCGGGATGGTCATACTGACCGCGCTCGAGAATGTAGGTGGATCTCGGTTTCGGTAGTTCGTGCATGACCATGACGGTATTAGCAGAACCCGGTTGTGGGCGAGGAACTGAAGTTTGCACAACCTTGATTTTCATCTTTGCGGGAACTACGAACTTGTTCTCTTCCGGCTTCAGGTTGGGCCAGCTTTTGGGAACGGGGATAAAGGGTGGACTGTTGCCGTTGTTCGGCCCAAGGCCCGCTTCGTCGATCCCATTGAAGAAAGCGAAAAGTGAGTAGAAGTCGCGCTGGGTGACGGGATCATATTTGTGGTCGTGGCAACGAGAACAGTTGAGGGTGAGACCCAAAAAAGTTGTGCCTAGAGTTTCGACTCGATCTGCGACGTACTCTACAATCCATTCATCGGGAATGGAACCGCCTTCCGAATTAATGCGGTGGTTTCGGTTGTAGCCTGTGGCGACTTGGGTAAAGAAGTCGCGATCCGGCAGAAGGTCGCCCGCCATTTGTTCTACGATGAAACGATCGAATGGTTTGTTTTCATTGAGTGAGCGAATCACCCAGTCGCGCCAAACCCACATGTAGCGGGTACGGTCGTTTTGGTATCCATCGGTGTCTGCGTAGCGGGCGGCATCCAACCACGAGGAGGCAATGTGTTCCCCGTAATGGGGCGAACTGAGGAGATGGTCGACGACCTTGTCGTAAGCCTCGTCCGATTTATCCGCAAGAAAGTCATCCATTTCCTCGGGAGAAGGGGGAAGCCCCGTGAGGTCGAAGGTCACGCGACGAAGAAGGGTTTCCTTGTCGGTCTCGGGGGATGGATCCAGACTTTCCTTTTCCAGACGGGCGAGGACGAACCGGTCGATATCGTTCCGAGGCCAGTCTTTGTTTTTGGTTTGAGGTGCTTCGGGGCGAACAGGCGGAATGAAAGACCAATGGCGATCGTTCTCGGGCCAGTCGGCTCCCTCGTTTACCCAATTGCTCAAAACGTCGATCTGGTCGGTGGTGAGTTCTAGCCCCGAGTCCGGAGGGGGCATGCGTTCATCGGGATCTCTTGAGGTGATGCGGCGGATGACTTCGCTTTTCGCGAGATCGTTTGGAACGATCGGAGTCACCCCGTCTTTCTCGGAGAAGGCGTCTGTGCGTTTATCTAATCGGAGCTTGGCCTTGCGGGCCTTGGAGTCGGGGCCGTGGCACTTGTAGCAAGTGTCGGAGAGAATGGGTCGCACCTCGCTTAGGAAATCTACTTTGGCGCCAAGATGCAGAGAATGGAATAATGCGAAACCTACTAGGAGTATACCCGAGGCGATACGCGAGAATGGCACGTATAAGCCCGTTGCGGGTTCCAAAGCAGAAGAATCTTCCTTCCGCCATGAATGATTGGCCTCTTTCACTTCTTGTAGTCTTCGCCGTTTAGGCTATGGGTCACGGACTTTTGCCAAGAATGGAGGGCCTTTTGCATGTCCGCTACCTTTTCAGGGTGTTTCCCGGAAATATCGTTTTTCTCGGCGAAATCTTTGGCAAGGTTGAATAGCTTGGGAGCGCCCTTCCCGCGAAGTAATTTCCAATCCCCGTCAATCCATGCGGCAGGACCCGGGAAAGACTTGGTAGAGTATTGTTTTTCGACATGTCCTTCTTTCGGAGCAGGTTTCACCTCGCCCGCTTGCTGTTCTTTCCGCAAAGCTTCCAGCATGGCTCGCGCTCGTCGACCTCGACCGGGTGCGGGAAAGTCCCAGAACCCCATTGCTTTCTTGCGGACGTCGGTCTTTCCCTCAATCAGCGGAACGAGGCTGATGCCGTCGAGGGGAGGCTGGCCCTTGGGCAGGGAAACTCCTGCGAGTTCGAGTAAAGTGGGATAGAAGTCGGAAGTGTTGCAGGGAGCCGAACTAGTCCTAGGTTCTGGAATCTTTGCCGGCCATTCGAGGATGGCCGGTACGCGTATTCCTCCCTCGAGCAGGTTGCCTTTCTTGCCCGAGAGTCCACCCATGGAGTTGGACTTGAGTCCTCCGTTGTCGCTCGTGTACCAGAGAAGAGTGTCTTCATGCTTATCCATTTCTCGGAGTCCTTTGCGGAGTTCGCCCATGGCGGCATCCATGCCTGTGATCTCGGCATAAAAGTTCTGCATAGCCTTCGATTCTTTCGCGTATGGGGCGAGGAATTCATCAACCCCAATGTGAGGGCCATGCGGATTTCCAAACCAAATGACGGCAAGGAACGGCTTGTCCGCCTCTGCCATTTTCCTGATCCATCGGAGGGCGATCTCCATGGTGGCGAGGGAGCTTTCTCCCTTTACCTCGATGACCTTTCCGTTGTGACTGAATAGCGGGTTGTTCTCGTAGAAGTTTGGAGCTGACGCCCATTCGTCGAAGCCGTTGGCTCCAGGGCATGCGGCGCTGTCGGCTCGAACGGACCCCAAGTGCCACTTCCCGAAGTGGGCCGTGGCATAACCGGCTTTCTTGAGTGCTTCGGCTATGGTTGTTTCCCCCGTGCGCATGGGGTATCCCCACTTGAAGACGCCCATCCGGTTGGGATGCCGCCCGGTAAGGCAACTGGCGCGGGTGGGCGAGCACACCGGAGCGGCTGCGTAGAACCTGTCGAAGCGAAGACCCGATTTCGACATGTCGTCGAAGTGGGGTGTCTTTAGCGCCTTGTGGCCTTGGTAGCCCATTTCGCCCCAGCCTTGGTCGTCCGCCATGGCGAGAATGAAGTTCGGTTTCTTGGCTGCATAGCAGGTGCAACTTAAACAGGTTGCTACGAATAAAAGAGAAAAGATGCGGATCATGCCACCCAGCATCTGGAATCCGGCTGACTTTCGCGAGTTTTTTTCGCGAGTTACGAACAGCTTTCTTTAGGCGAGCAAATCCATTATGGGCTTGCCTCGTCCACCTACGAAGGAAGGACGTCCTCCGCCTTTGGGATGAAAGCGCTTCTCGACGTTCATGCCCATGGCGGTGGCGATGGTGGCGTGGAGATCCTTTGGTTCGAACTTCGGATCCGGTTCTCGGCCTTTTTCATTGGTGGCTCCTATGGCTTGTCCGCCTTTAATTCCTCCGCCCGCTAGGGCGCAAGAGAAGCCGTTAGGATGATGGTCTCGTCCACCGTTCCCCTTGACTTTGGAGGTCCGCCCGAACTCCGAAGTGATTACAATCATCGTGCGCTCCAGCATGCCGCGGTCCCGCAGGTCGGTCATGAGCGCGGAGACGGTTCCGTCGAGCTCATTGGCCAGAGCGTTGAGCTGTCCCGTTCCGCCGTGCATGGAATCCCAATTCCGACGGGATTTCACTTCTACGTAGCGGACGCCTTTCTCGACCAGTCGACGTGCGAGCAGGCAACCTTGGCCGAACGAATGATTTCCGTACTGGTTGCGGAGGTTGCCCGGTTCCTTGGAAATGTCGAAAGGTTCGGCGGCGTCTCCGGAAAGGAATTTTACGGTTTGTTTGTAGAAATCGGAGTAGGCCTTCACGTCCTCGTGAGGGAAATAGTATTCGAACGCGGACGAAAACTGGCGTGCTAAGTTGACGCGTTTGTCCATGCGGGTTTTGTCCACGTCGGGAAGAAGGTCCTTGATCCCCTTGTTGGGATCTCCGATGGGAAGGGGACTGTGATCGGGTGGAAGGAACCCGGGGCCGGGGTTGCCGCTTGAAATGACTACGCTGGAAGGGAGCACGGGATGAGACTTGCCGAGAAAATGCTGCGACCAAGAACCAAGCTGGGGATGAGTCATTCCCGGGCGTTGGCGATAGCCCGTGTGCATGACGTAGGAGGCTTGCGAATGGGCCCCCGTCCGAGTGGTCATGGATCGGATAACGGACAAGTCGTTCGCTTGTTCACCTAGTTTGGGAAGTAGGTTGGATAATTGCAACCCGTCTGCCTTGGTGGCGACGGGACGAGTAGACCCTTTTGTCGCGTCGTCTGTCTTGGGGTCAAAGGTGTCTATCTGGCTCATTCCGCCACGCATGTATAGAAAGATGACGCTGTCGCAGAGCGCCTTCTTTTTCATCATCGGGTTGGTGCCCGGAGCTGTCGGGTCGCCGGGTGCTCCCGATACGAAGGCGGGTGGGAGCAGGGTGACGCCGAGGGCGGCCTTGGCGGCGTAAGCGAGGAAGGAACGGCGAGAGGATTCGTCGAGTTGTCGGACTAAGTCGTGCATGGTTCCATGACGTTGAGGATTCGTTATTTGATGAAGAAAAACTCGGGTGTGTTGAGCAGGGCCCAGATGAGATCGGCCATGTCTTCCTCATCGTTCTTCAGTAGAGTTTTGCGAAGAAGTTTTTGCTCGGCTGGGTTTGCCAGACGATTGAGGACACTGAGAAAGACGATTTCCGCACGTTTTGAGGGACTTCGTTCTTCCTTCATTTTGCGGAATATCAAGGAGTCTTGATTTATCAGTGTCTCGGTCGCGAAACCGTTCATGAGTTCCATGATTTGAGGAACGGACCCTGACAGGTTGGAAGCTCCCGCGACGTAGGTTCGTTCGGATTGGCCGAATTTTCTCAGGAAATGACCCTGCGGGGTTGGTTGCTCTAATTCGGATGCACGGGCAAGAATTAGCTTTTCCTTCCCCCGACCAGAGGTCACGCGTTGCGCGGCGGGGTCTCCGGAGGAAGAACCCATGTCTTTTCCTCCTTGGAGCACAGTTTCACCGGTTTGAGAGTCGAGGAGGAGGAACTCTCCTTGCGACTTCTTTTTGCCTTTGCCCGAACTCTTGGTTAGGGACTCGGTGAAGGTGATGGCTGTTTCGGCGCTAGTTATGTTTTGTAGGGTGAGACTTGGGGCGGAGCGGTAGCGCAGCGGGTCTTCGACAAGAAGGGTGACGAAGGAATCCCAGACTTGCTCGGCCGTCATTCGGCGGAGTGTGGGACCTGGGAAAAAATAGTCGTCCTTTTCAGTAATGAGCTTGCGAGTGGCGAGACGATTGTAGGAGTTGGTGTGCGCCAGGACCCAAGAAAAGGCCCTTAGGTCGAAGTCTAAGGCGATCATAACTTCGGTTATCGTTTTTAGAAGGACAGGGTTTGGCGCATCGTCCACTTCCACGTTGTGGAGAGGTTCGGCGGCTCCAAGACCAAAGAATCGCGCCCACATGCGATTGGCGATGGTAAGTGCGAACCATTGGTTGTTGGGACTGGCGATCCATTGAGCAAGTTGTTCGCGAGTGCTTAGGTTTCTCGGGAATTTTGGCTCGGCGCCCACAAGAACGCGTGGCTTTACCTCTTCACCCGGTTTGGCATCATCGTACTGGTAGTCGTCGGGGAGTTTCATCACCGCTTCCTTTTTGTCGTGAATGTTGTAGCGGTTGTCGTCCATCAGTCGGTCAAAGGCGTCTCGGAGTTGTTTTGCCTTTTCTTTCACCTTTTCCCTGTCGCCAGTGAAGCTGAGGTTTTCCTTCTTTTCGATGGCCATTTCGAAGTTTCGACTCTTAAGAAACTCCTGCATCGTATCTTTCACTGCATCGGAAGGAGTAGGCACCGGCTTCTTGCCCTTTTTCTTTTTATCTGGAGACGTTGCTTTCCCCTTGGTTTCGAGTCCGCCGAGGAATGAGGCCAGAGAATAATAGTCCATCTGAGTCCACTCCTCGAAGGGGTGGTCATGGCATTGGGCGCAGGAAATATCCTTGGCCAGAAAAATCTTCGACATGAACGACACGTGATCCAATTTCATATCGACGTCTCGCAGGTGGTAGCCCACGGCCGGGTTGTCATGGAGTCGACCCGTGGCCGATATCATTTCGTAGACGATGCGGTTGTAGGGCTTGCCCTGATGAATGGAGTCCTTTAGCCAAGCAATGAACGGGTCGGACCGAAGATTGCTTCCGGGCATTTGAGATTGGATTCGCAACAAGTTCGCCAAGTAATTGTAGAGATGACTGACGTATCCTTCTGAAGCCAATAGCTGGTTGATTAGGCGAGTGCGCTTGAATGGATCTCTGTTGCGAACGAAGGAGGTTACTTGTTCATAAGTCGGGATCGTGCCGCTCAAGTCTACGTATATGCGGCGAACGAACAGGTAGTCGTTCAGGGTTTCGTTGTAGGGGATTTGCTTTTCCGCGAGTTTTTGTTCGATCGATAGGTTTATGCGGTTAACCGCCTCACGCATGATTGCCGTTTTTTGCGGAGATGGATTGAAGGGTGGGGGAACTGCTCGAACTTTCGGTGTAAACGCGAATAATGCCACAAGTGGCGCAAGACAGAACAAACGAGGGAGAACTTTCATTTTGATGAACAATTTAAAAATATATCAACTACACTGGATATGCAAATGCAAGCGATTGATTTTTAAAGAAGAGCGGCCCGGATTCCTGATGGAAACCGAGCCGCTTAAAAACATAAATGGAAAGTTGGCCGTTATACTTTTTCAGGAACCACGAACGGTTTGCGATAGTTACGAGTCAACATCGCGTTGGCTTCGTCGTCGCCAATGATGGATTCGTTTTTACTGTCGAATTTTAGCTCACGGCCGACTACGTAATCGATTTCTTCCAGCTTGAGACTGTTCTCCTTGAGATGATCCTGCATCCTTTCGAAGTACTCGTAAGCCTTCTTGTTGTCGCCGAAAACCTTGTTCTTTTTGCTGAAACTTTGTTTTTCGCCCAGTTGGTAGGACACATTGGCGAGGTGGCAAAGTCCGCTTGAAACATGCCCCTCGAGAACGTGGGCGTTCATGTCGGTGGTCTTGCGACTGCGGACGGCCGTAATGAAGTTGGCGAAGTTGTCGCCATCGCCTCGGTCGGCAACTGGGCTTTTCACGCCCTTGAGCTTGAGCACCTTCTTTTTTTCCACCTTGGCGTTCTTGTCAAAGTACTGGTGGTTGGATACGCCCATGTTGCTCTTCCCGCTGAGACCGCGCACATCGAATACGAGCTGGCTCTCTCCATAGTCGAAAATAGCTAACTGCGTATTGGCCGTTTGTCCCTGATCCTCGTAGCCAAAGCGCCCGCCTACGCAAATGACGCTTTTGGGCCACATGGCACCGGGAATCATCCATCTGGCGACGTCGATTTGGTGTACTCCTTGGTTGCCGATGTCGCCGTTGCCGTATTTCCAGAACCAGTGCCAATTATAGTGCACTAGGTTTT
>CAZXKR010000038.1:0-9629 GCA_964641305.1 uncultured Puniceicoccaceae bacterium
AAACGCTTATAGACGAGAACGAGGCCTTCGTCGGAAGAGAAGACACGAATACGGAGGCTACCCTCCCCGCTTTCCTCCCGACTGAGGACAACACCTTGGAGGGTACGGATAGGCGAGGCCATTCAGGAAGAATCAGGTTCGGTTTTTCGGGTTCGAGATCGATCGGAGGAGTCTTGATCCTTTTCCTTCACTTTCTTTGCATCGTATTCGGGAATGACGGCGCCACCCGAAATCAACAGCTTCATGCCCTCGCCCAAGGACATGTCCATGCCATAGACCTCTTCTCTGGGAACAAACAAGAGGAAACCGCTGGTCGGGTTGGGAGTGGTCGGAACGAAAACCGTGGTCAACTCACGGCCTATCACGGCTTCCGTCTCTCCGGCGGCATCGTTGGTAAGGAAACCGATGGTGTAGCAACCCTTACGCGGATACTCGACCATTACCACTTGATTGAAAACGGCTCGATTTTCTTTTCCGAAGGTATCCACGATTTGCTTCACCGTCCGATAAACGGTGCTAACGAAAGGCACCCTGCCCAAGATTTTCTCGGCAGAATTAATGAAGAATTTTCCCAATACGTAATTGGAAAGAAAGCCGAGAAAAGTGAGAGAAAGTACCCCCACCAATAGCCCGACCAAAGCCAGCAAAGTCTGTAAACCGAAGAAGAAGCTCTCTTCCTTGAGCCCCATCTCGATGGCGAAACGCATTGCGGGCGTCTCAAACATCTCGAGCAAGAAATTGAGCACGAAGACGGTTGTGCCTAAAGGCAGGAAAATAAGAAGGCCCGTAAGGAAGGCGTTGCGAAATTTCTTTAACATCGAAGGAAACGAAAGTGGACCGAATGACTATTCGTCAAGCGACTTCGGGGCGAGACGAAAATTGGGAATAAGGCCTGCTTTTTCGATAGCGCCCATAGATTCCTGTTCGGCTTCTCGCATGAGTAAACGGTCTGCGTCTTCCACATCGTCGAACCCCACTAGATGGAGCCAACCGTGCACGAGATATAGTGTGAGTTCACGCTCAAAGAGTTCGTTTCGAGCCAAGGCTTCCATTTCAGCTCGCTCTACGGAAACGCAGATTTCACCGGCAAGACCATCGGATGCTTCGCCCGGGAAGGTTATAACGTCGGTCGGAGTGGAGTCTCCCAAAAAATCCGCATGAATGGAAGCTAACTCCGAATCGCTTAGGAATGCCAAGGAAAGCTCTCCCGCAAGCCCATGATCAGAACGGGAAAAGTGAAGATGATCAAAAAGGGAAATGAGCGACTCGTTCGCAAAATCGAGTCGCTCAAACCGACTGTTTGCTTCAAGTCGAATCGGATTTTCCGGCATTCTCGACATTCTCCTCGGAATCTTTCTTCACATCCCGCTTGCCTCTATCCCCACCCTTCTTTTTTGGCTTTTCGTCCTCGGGATACTCGATGCGGGAATGAAGCATATTGAGAATGGTTGAGATAAAACTAGATTTGATAGTGGCGATCTCTTCGAGAGTGAGAGGACACTCGTCGAGTTGCCCGTCCTCCAACCGATCGACAAAAATTGCCTCCAAAAGTTCCTCCACACTATGCTTTGTCACCTTCCGCAAGCTACGGGCGGCGGCTTCAACGGAATCGGCGAAGAAGATAATCGCGCTTTCGCGAAACCTTGGCTTGGGCCCATCGTAGCGGTAGGTGCTTTCGTCCGGTTCGTCCAGATCGGCACCCTCTCCAAGGGGAAGCTTTTCCTGCCGAACCTGTTTTTTGGCTTCGTGATAGAAATATTTAACCAAGGTGGTCCCATGATGTTGTCGAATAACGTCGCGCAGAAGCTTGGGCAGGCGATGTTCACGAGCCATTTCCACACCTTCCTTCACATGGCTCTTGATGATGAGAGCGCTCATGGCTGGATTCCGTCGAGAATGAGGATTCGTGAGGGCAGTCTGGTTTTCAGTAAAATATTCGGGTTGCTTCATCTTCCCAATGTCGTGAAAGAGCGAGCAAGCTCTACAAAGTAAAGGATTTGCACCTACGGCTGCTGCCGCATTTTCCGCAAGATTCGCCACCATCAAACTATGATGATAAGTTCCGGGAGCCTCCACTTGCATCCGACGTAGAAGAGGGTGGTTGTAGTCGGTCAACTCGAATAGAGTAACATCGGTGGCCACCTTGAACACACGTTCGAAAATCGGCAAGGCTCCAAGAACCAAACCTCCGGTAACCAAACCTGTCAACAAGGCCGCAACTCCGTGATTGAAGATAGACGTAAGAGTACTCCCGGCAATTAAGCCAATGGCAATGGCAAACACTGCAGCAACCACCCCCGACATCGTTCCTGCTTTCAATGCGCTGCCCCTAAGACGAACGTCCCGGCAGAAAAAGGCTCCCATTAGAGAAGCCCCCAAAGAAATAACCAGCGACTCGACTCCGGTATCCTGCATGGCCGCGTGGAAGGTGCTCGTCATCAACGCTGCGACTGCGCCCATCCGCGGTCCCACGGTAATCATAACGACCATTGATGAAAATGCCACCGGAAGCAAGTAGGGCAACATACCCACGAGCAAGGGATTGCCACCGAAAAGGTCAGTACCTCCAAGTTCGATGACACCACGAGAAAGCAAGAGGTTCCCCAACACCGCAGTCGCCACTATCCCTGTTTTGGCACCGCTTCGCCAAAAATTCGGGAGGACCAAACTAATGTAAAGCAAAGAGCAAAGAAAAGTCGTGCAAGTAAGGAGGATTCTGCGAGCCAAAAGATCGCTCTCATCCGCCGACAAATCTAGAAGTCTCTTGTATTTCTCCATGGCGCCTTCAGACACTTCATCGCCCTTTCGAAGAATAACGTCACCCTCGCTAACTCCGACTTCGTACTTATCCGGTTGGATAGCCGCAATCTTGTGATCTTGAGCCTGCACGGTCTTGGCTCGATCCACAGAGCGAAGAAATAAACCTTGCTCCGCCAATACTGCAAATACCGTTCCGAATTCATCACGTAG
The DNA here is from genome assembly GCA_964641305.1 of uncultured Puniceicoccaceae bacterium. Classification (GTDB taxonomy): domain Bacteria; phylum Verrucomicrobiota; class Verrucomicrobiia; order Opitutales; family Seribacteraceae. The sequence goes on from CAZXKR010000038.1 coordinate 2,971, forward strand.
CTGCATGGCTTCGCCCGAGGTGTTTGAATCGGCCATTGAAATAACGTCGCCCAAGTTCAGCCCGTCAGGCGGAAACGGACCATCTTCTTCGATGCGGGTACGGACTTCGGATATAAAGTTCGCAAAATGAGGGAAGCGAATCCGTACGGGACCCATGTCAAACAGGAGCTCTAGGCCAGCGTCCACACCTCCAATGACAGGCAGGTTGCTTGCAGTTTCCGACATCCTCTTGGCAATGGCTAGGGTTGCATTGGCCTCGGAAAGAAATTTCTGGTCGGAGGAAGGATCAATTAATACTCCCGTAGCATGCAGGTGCCCCAAAGTTTCCGTGGTTTCATCGAAAATCGATCGTAAACCGAGTTCGTTCCGAATCAGCCCCAACATTCTTATTTCGTCAGGCGCCAATTCCACGCCGAAAGTGACCATCAATTCTTCTCTCAGGGCATCTCTAGCCAGACTCAATGATTCACCCACCTTACCCATGTTGGCAACCAGTCGATCATTAAGGAGCACGAGAGCTTTGGCAAAACCCTCCTCACCGGCAAAATCCCGGGAGTACTCCAGGGGTGTCGAGGTACGAGTCCAAGCCTCGAGGTCTCGCCTGAGAACCTCGCTGGTATACTTGAAGTTTCGATCCGAGTATATGTTTTGAGGCGCCACTTCGCCCAAAGTTCCAACCGTGGGCGGTTCCTGCCCTACAAAACAAATGAACACCACGGCAGTCGCAAACAGAAGAGTCAAACCAGAGAGCCTTAATCGATGCCGAATCAATGGACCGAGAGAATAGGCTTTCCTCTTGTGCTCGTCTTCATCCTCGTCAGCGGACTGACGACGACCACCACGACGTCCGTTGCCTCGACGAGATTTAAGATTAAAGAGATTAAACATTTTCTTGAGAGTTATCTCCTTTATCCCCGGAAGAGCGGAGATTCTTCTCGGCGTGAATGTCGTAAGCTCGAATGATATCACTGACCAAGGGATGTCGCACCACGTCCCGGTCATCGAATCGGTGAAAGGGAATCTTGTCCAAGCTCTCCAGAATCTTCACGGCTTGGACAAGTCCGGAGTCCCACCTTCTGGGAAGATCAATTTGGGTAAGGTCTCCCGTCACCACCATTTTGCTCCCCTCGCCGAGACGAGTCAGAAACATCATCATCTGGGAAGAGGTAGTGTTTTGGGCCTCATCCAACAAGGCGAAGCACTTGGACAAAGTACGTCCCCGGATGTAAGCCAAAGGAGCAATTTCGACTACTCCTGCTTCCACTAACTTCCGAGCTTCAACGGCGCCAAGCGACTCGTCCATGGCATCGTAAAGCGGGCGAAGGTAGGGCAATAATTTTTCCTCCAAATCGCCGGGAAGAAATCCGAGGGCTTCTCCCGCTTCAACGGCGGGTCGAGCCAAGATAATTTTTTCGACCTCGCCACGCAACAAAGAGTCCAAGGCCGCCGCCATAGCAAGAAAAGTCTTTCCCGTACCCGCCGGACCAAGGCCAAAGACGACGTCGTTCTCCATGATTTTACGCAGGTATTTTTTTTGCGCTAGATTGCGGGGCACCACGCTAGTTTTGCGGAGTTTGAGGACCAAAGGCTCATTGAACAGTTCACGAAACTCTGCCCCCTTGCCCTCCGCCACTTTGCTCAAGATTCTATTGAAATCGCCATTTCGAGGAGAAAAGCCTTGCTCACGACCGATGCGTAAAAGATCAAATAATTCCTTACTGCGAGCCAAGGACTCCTCGTCTCCTTCAATTCGCAACACCTCACCACGGGCAACTAAAGTCGCGCCAAGTGCATTTTCCACCGTACGCAAGTTCTCGGGATTTTCCCCGTAGAGGGTGTGGAGGAAGCGCTCGCTCTCGAATTCGATTTCCGTAAAAGACATTAGTGAGTTATCCAAGCCGAGCGGCAACGCAGTCGCAAAGTTTTTCGCAGGTGGCATCTAGAGACTCCGGAAGTACACGAGTATCGGCCAAAACCGGCATAAAATTGGTATCCGACTTCCAACGCGGCACGACATGGGCATGCATGTGCCCGGGTATTCCCGCCCCGCCCGTGGAACCTTCGTTGATGCCGACGTTGAAACCGTCAGGCGAAAAGGCATCTTCGAGGATATCCTGAGCAAATGCTATCAAGTCCATCAAATCGATTCGCTCGTCTGCCCCGAGATCACGCAGGCGAGGAACCTCACGAAAAGGGACTGCCAGCAAATGACCGGGATTGTAGGGATACTTGTTCAAGATAAGGTAAGAGTACTTGGCTCGGTGAACAATATACACGGCACGATCGTCCCCATGTTCAGGTAGCCTGACAAACGGATTGCCAACCTCCTCGCCCTCCGATGGAACGCTCAGGTACTCCATCCGCCAATAAGCGTGCAAATTATGCATCAATCAAAATGAGGAAATAAGATGACTGCCGGTCGAAGTAATCGACGGGATGGCAGACCGGCGTACAGAAAAAGCATCAGGGATGACTTGGGTTATCCGGATAGATTGAGGAAATTAGAAGTCGCCAAGCCTACTCCGAAGGAAACCGTTGAGCAAGTACGGATTCCACATGGAATTTTGACGAATGAGGTTGCCTTAAGACCACCCTAAGCCATGAGAAGGAAATCATGATTCCGTTTAATCTATTCAATCGGTGAAAGTTCTCTTCGTAAGCCCGGAAGTCTCCCCCTTGGCGAGAACAGGAGGACTCGGCGACGTCGTGGGTGCATTGCCACCTGCGCTGAAGGAAGCAGGCGTGGACGTTCGCGTGATCTGCCCCCTGCATCGGGGTTCCCTCGATGGTCTCAAAAGTAAGCCCATCGCGGGTAAACTTCGAGTCAGGATTGGCTCCCAACTCTACTATCCCCGATTGGTGGAAACACGCCTGCCGGATACCGATGTTCCCGTATATCTGATTGAACACAATGGTTTATTTGACCGACCGGACATCTATGCCGGGCCCAAGGGAGACTTTCCGGACAATGCCGAACGGTCTTTCGCGCTTTGCCGATCGGCCCTCGATCTCCCGAGACTCGTGGGTTGGACGCCGGAAGTGTATCATTCTCACGACTGGATGGCTGCCGCATTACCCGCTTGCCTGAACGCAACCCCAGCGGTCAAAGGACAAGCACGAGCCGCCAGCGTGCTGACCATACATAATCTTGAGCACCAAGGCTCCTTCTCTCCGGAAAAATTCGAGATATCGAACTTGCCGCAATCCTACTTCCATGTGGAAGGATTCGAACACTTCGGCAGGCTAAATCTGTTAAAGGGAGGAATTCAGCACGCCGACAAGATCACCACAGTGAGTCCAACTTACGCCAAAGAGATTCGCACCGAAACCCACGGGCATGGTCTAGATCCTTCCCTGATCTATCGAGCCGCCGACCTCGTAGGAATTCTCAACGGCATGGATGAAGAAGCATGGAACCCCTCCAAAGACTCGGCACTCCCCCACCCGTTCAGCTTTGAGACTGTCGAGACGGGCAAAAAAGCCTGTCGCAAAGCCTTATCAAAAGAATTGAACCTCCCATACAAGCCCTCCTTGCCTCTCTTCGGTGCAGTTTCGAGACTATATTGGCAAAAAGGTCTCGATACACTTGCCGAATTCTTGCCTAGATTGCTGGAGAAGAATGACTTCCAGTTCGTATTGCTTGGAAGTGGAGATTCTGTACAGGAAAAGGCTTTTTCGGATCTTGCCCATCGTTTCCCGGATAAAGTCAGCGCCTACATCGGTTTCGACGACGGTCTCGCTCGACGAATATTCGCGGGCACCGATTTTTTTCTTATGCCAAGCCGATTCGAACCTTGTGGACTCGCCCAACAATACGCAATGCAGTATGGATCGCTCCCCATTGCAAACAGCACGGGAGGGTTGGTCGACACAATCAAAGACCTGAAGAAAAATCAGCAAACGGCAAACGGCCTCCTGTTGAAGGACATTAAGGAAGCTTCTCTCAATCCTGCATTTAGGAACGCCTGTAAGATTTTCGCAGATGAGAAAAAACTGAAGCTCATGAGAAAGAATGCCATGACGAGAGAGGCTTCATGGAAGGAACCGGCGGAATCCTACGCAGAGGTCTACAAATGGGCTCTGGAGGAAAAAAACAGAGATCCCAAAGCCTTTTGTGGATAACTTTTTGCCTTTCAGCTTGCAGGGTAAAAACAGGACACTCTACGGTGAAAGATTTATTCCTTTTGCCATTGAGCCCAATAGCTTTCCCACATGTTCAACGGAGGTCCATCTCGCACGTTTACTCGAGAAGCAGTTGATTCTTGGCTCCTGAAATTGGCTCGGGCCAATTGGGAACCTCAATTCGAACAATCTGCCTTGGACTCGGGTCGAGAGCTCTACCGCCAAGGAGCCATTACCGCCATAGACCTGCAGCTGGACCAAGCCATAGTCTCCAGAAAGATTGAGCGTAAAGAAACTTATTCAGTAATTGAATGGAGCAATGGAAAACCCGCGATGCGCTTCTCCACCTTGGACTCGGAACTGGGGAGCGCCATCGGAATCGCGGGACTGTACGAAATCGAGGAATTGGTGAGCGAGGAACAAGTGCTTCATCCGATACCCGAAGAAGAGGGAGCTGCAAACTCACGGGAGAAAGAGACCTCCGAGGTCGAAAGTTCCGAAACCGAACCAGTCGAGGAAAAAGTTAACTGCGAGCCCGGCTATTCCCTTGCCATAGTTCTAGAAATTTCCACTGCGGGAGGGCTGACGGCCATGCCAAACTGGAAGAAAGGACGCTCACTAACTCCGGTATACGGGCCAAAGTCCAAGCCTAATCTTGAAGGCGTTGAAAGGGAAACCCTACTAAGTTTTGTGGCGAAGGCGGGTCAAAGAGAGTTCACCTTCGAAAAACGAAACGGTCTCTTTCGCCTCAGAAAATGGAAAACCGTGGCCGAGTTCGCGGAAAACACTCTGCTCGGCTGGCAAAAGCATTTCAAAATCTTGCTCAAGGGGGACGCTTCCCTTCTTCCTAAGGGACAACGCCAACTGCAATGGGAACTCGAAGCTCGCTCGACAAGAGGCATGGGGATGAACGTGCGAGAAAGGTTTCGCATCAACAACTTCAAGCTGAACGCCGTTCAATCCCGACGGGTGGGTCGAGCGCGAGGTGGAATCACCTTTGTGCCGGGACAGGGATTGGTACAACTCGCCACCGAACAATTGGAGGACTTCGAATGGTGGCGTCGCGAACGAGACAACGGGACACAAACACAGTGGCCGCGCTACATGCTCTTCTCTCTTTTTGCCCGAAAATATCTGAGGGCACAGCCGGATGGGGGGCTTGCTTTATGGCAAAAATCAGTAAATGACGCCGAGAAAGGAACAAACAACCTTTCGCTCCCGGCCTTTATGCGGCCCTACCAGAAACAGGGGGCAACTCGCTTAAGGAGTCTCCACCGACTAGGTTGCCACGGTCTGTTGGCCGATGAAATGGGTCTTGGGAAAACTATTCAGACTCTAGCTCTACTGCAAAAAAGGACGAAAAAAGATCTTTCCGACCTCGTGGTCTGTCCCGCCGCCGTGGTGCCTGTGTGGATAAAAGAAGTCAACGAACGTTTTCCCCGAATAAAGGTTCGGGTACTGGGAAAAGGCTCCTTGTTCGAAGATGCGGATGAACCCTGCCTTTGGGTAGCCAGTTACACCCAACTCAGGAGACATCGAGCATCGCTAGACAAGGCACAATTTCGTTACTCCGTATTAGACGAGGCGCAACTCATCAAAAACCCAAAGGCCAAGGTGACGCAAGCCTGCGTGGCTATCCAAGCGGAAAGGCGACTCGCCCTATCGGGCACCCCGATCGAAAACTCCCCGCTCGATCTCTGGACTATCTTTCGATACTTGATGCCGGGTCTACTGGGAAGTCGAAGGGAACTGGAACTCGCCCTGCAAGAATCCCCCGGCGAAACTGCCGATCTACTTCGCAACCAAGTCACGCCATTCGTGCTTCGCCGAATAAAAGCCGAAGTGGCAAAAGAACTCCCTCCCAAGTGGGAGACAAACCTGCCTTGCCCCCTTACCGAGGAACAAAGCCGGGAATATCGTATTCTCGCAAACGGCGCCCAAGCCGAACACGGCGATGACTTGCATGCCGGCATGAAGAACGCCCCGACTCATATATTTTCTCTCCTCACTCGACTTCGGCAAACCTGTTGCGACGTCTCCCTTCTTCCTTGGCGAAAAGGCGCCGTGCCATCGGGCGGCAAAACTGATCTCCTAATGGGAAAACTGCCGGATTTGGTTGCCTCCGGATCCAAAACCTTGGTTTTCAGCCAGTTCACTTCCTATTTGGCCATACTCAAAAAATTGATTCGCGAAGCTTTGCCAAATGTTGCCGTCCATCAATTGACCGGGAGCACCCGCGACCGCGGAGCACCGGTAAAGGCTTTCGAGGAAACGACGGGGTCGGCCATCATGCTGGCCTCACTAAAGGCCGCGGGATTAGGAGTCACCTTGCGCACGGCAGATTATGTATTTCTCATGGATCCGTGGTGGAATCCCGCCGCCGAAGAACAGGCAATCGACCGAGCCCATCGCATCGGTCGAAAAAAGCCAACTTTCGTCTATCGCCTTATTGCAAAAGGCACGGTGGAAGAACGCGTATGCGAACTGCAAAGCCAAAAGCGGGAAGCCTTTCGCCGAATCATCGGTAAGATCGAACC
>CAZXKR010000039.1:0-9269 GCA_964641305.1 uncultured Puniceicoccaceae bacterium
TCCTGAAGAAAGGTACAGTGAAAAAGAAGCGATCCATAAGTTTTTCCGTGCGCTCTTTGGGCGCTGACTCCCGCCGCTGGTTTGCAATCGATGCCAAACAAAACGTCGTCGAGAATCTCAAGAAACTCTCTGCCCAAATCGGCAAACCAAACGACGACGCGGGCATCCTTCGAGATATTGACAATGACGGCGTTTGCGAGCTGGTCGGCAAAAGTGTTTACGGTTGGGACGCAAAAAAGAAAAGCTGGAGCGAACGGGGATATGGTCTGCCAAAGGGTATTAATCACGCGAGTGAAGGCCTGCGGTTTGTGGACCTTAATGATGACGGCTTTGATGACATCGTGTTTTCCGATGAGGAGCACTGGGGCATTCACCTTTGGGCCACACACCTCAATGCCGGTCTTGGTTGGCATCCGGGCTGGAGCTACACAGTACGGGAAGGAAAGCGCAACGACACCAACGCCATCCCGATGATTTCTCGCGGGGGTTTCAATCCGAACAATGGGGCGTGGTTCCATAGCGGGCATCTTTGGGTGCAAAACGAGAACACCGCAAATCTCCCCGACGTGGTGGATCGCCGCTCGTTCAAGCAGTTGCTGGATTTCGATGGTCCCGGAGCCAAGGAGCCTGAGGAAAGCAGACAATGCTTCAAGACACGCGATGGCTTCGAGATACAGTTGGTCGCGAGCGAACCACAAGTCCTTGATCCCGTAGCCTTCGACTGGGGAGCTGACGGCAAACTCTGGGTGACCGAGATGGGGGACTATCCCTCGGGAATCAACGGCAAGGGGGCACCAGGTGGTGTAATTCGCTTTCTCGAGGATCGTAACGATGATGGTCGATACGATCATTCGACCGTGTTCCTTTCCGGACTCAACTTCCCAAGCGGCGTCATGGCATGGGGGAAAGGCGTCCTTGTAAGCGCTGCACCCGACATCCTCTATGCCGAGGACACTGACGGCAACGGCAAGGCCGACCTTCGCAAGGTCCTCTTCACGGGTTTCCGCGAAGGCAATCAGCAACATCGCATGAACGGCTTCGTCCTTGGCTTGGACAATTGGATTTACGCCGCAAATGGCGACAGTGGAGGAATGATCAAGAGCACCGCCACGGGCAAAGTCGTGAACATCAATGGCCGCGACTTTCGCTTCAAGGTCACGGGCGAGATGCAGACCCTGTCCAACCAAACCCAGTTCGGTCTGCACCGGGACGACTGGGGAAACTGGTTCGGCAACAACAATCCAAATTGGCTTTGGCACATCCACCTGCCGCTTCACTACGTTACACGCAACCCGCACTTGGTCGTCAAGGATACCCGCCAAATGCTTTTCAACTACCCCGACTCTCGTCGTTGCTTTCCGATAAGTCCACGAATGGAACGTCCAAACATGCCGGGTGCTTACGGCATGGTCACGAGCGCAAATAGCCCATCGCCTTATCGCGGCGGACTCTTCGGTCCGGATTTCGAGCACAGCGTCTTTATCAGTGAACCCGTTCACAACCTCGTACATCGCGAGGTGCTCGCGCCTGAGGGCATCACCTTCACCAGTCATCGCGCCAAGGGGGAAGAGAAAAGCGAATTCCTCGCCAGTTCGGACAATTGGTTTCGACCCACCATGACCAAAACCGGTCCCGACGGAGCCTTGTACGTGGCCGACATGTACCGGCTTGTAATCGAACATCCGAAATGGATCCCCCCGGGGATGCAAAGCAGGGTGAACCTGCGCGAAGGCTCGAACAGAGGCCGCATTTGGCGCGTCTTCCCAAAAGGATCCAAACTTCGAAAGACGCCCCGTCTCAACCGGATGTCGACCAAGACACTCGTGACTGCTCTCGACAGCCCGAACGGTTGGCAACGCGATACTATCCAGCGTCTACTCTTAGCTCGGGGGGGCGAGGATGCATCCGCCGACCTTCGCAAGTTGGCCCAAACGAGCAAGAGTCCAAAGGTTCGCCTTCAGGCCCTCTGCATTCTGGAAGGTCTCGAAGGTCTCGATTCCAAGGTGCTGAAGCAAGCCTTGGAAGACCCTCATTTCAGCGTACGCGAACAGGCCGTTCGCCTCTGCGAGGAGAATCATGCCGACCTAATCGTTTCACGAATCGAAGACGAGTCAATCCGGGTTCGCAGGCAAGTCGGTTTCTCCCTCGGCGAGTGGCAGAATGCGGAGGCGGGAAAGGCTCTCGTACGGCTCGCACTTGCCAACGCCAACGAACCCCGCGTTCAACTGGCAGTCAAAAGTTCGGCTCTGCCCCACGCCGCCGCCATGCTTAAGCATATCTTCTCGGAAGAGACGAAAGCACCCACAGGCCTCCTTTCCGACCTCATACGCTTCGCCATCTTGCAGGACAACTTGGAACCCCTGGCCAAAGTGTTCGACGAAATTGCTGCCGAAAAGGATCTTCGACGACAGTTCATTCTCATGGACGGCTTCGTCGACGCTATCGAGCAACGGAACGAACCGCTCGACCAGTTTCACCAAAGGCTGGCCAAGGCTTCCGAGCGAGGCATTAGAGGGTTCGAAACCGTTTTCTCCAAGGTTCGGGCAATCGCCCGAGACGACCAAGCTGATGAAAGCGCAAGACTTTCCGCCATTGCCCTGCTCGGTCGAGGACCAACCGAGCAACGGGAAGACATCAACCTGCTGGGCAATCTTCTTGCGGCGGGGAACCGACCTTCCATCCGCAAAGCAGCCTTGAACACTCTCCCCAAACTGCACCAACCTTTAACAGCCTCGGTCTTGCTGAGCCACTGGAGCTCTTATGCCCCCGTCGACCGCGTTGCAGTGGCTGAACACCTTTTGGGGCGAGACGAATCAGCCCACGCTCTGCTTGACTCCATCGAGGCGGGCAAGCTATCCGCCATCCAGATTAGCCCTGCCCACCGGCAAAAGCTTCTTCAATACCCTCGCCCAGCCATCAGTACCCGGGCCAAGAAACTTCTCGGTGGAATAAACCCCGACCGGGCCAAGGTCATCCAGCGATACGCAGGCGTAAGCGACCTGAAGGGTAGCGCCAAGAACGGCAAGCTTCTCTTCACGACAAATTGCTCCGTTTGCCATAGCTTCAAGGGCCAAGGCAACAAAGTGGGACCGGACCTCGCCACCTTCTCCGTCAAGCCAATCAACGACTGGCTAATCGGCATCCTGGATCCGAACCAAGCGGTGGAAACGACGTACACCACCTACCTCGTCATAAGCAAAGACGATTCCGCCATCACCGGCGTTCTTGCCTCGGAAACTCCTAGCACCCTAATCCTTCGCACCGCATCAGGACAGGAGATGACCGTTCTCCGAAAGAACCTCAAGAGTATCCAAGCCATTGGCCAATCCCTTATGCCCGAGGGACTTGAAACGGCCTTGAATCCGGAAGCCGTGGCCGACCTGCTAGCCTACCTCCGCACTCCTTAGTTCAAGCAACAAGGACAAGAAACGTACGCTTGAGAAGAATCTAGGCAAACGCCTTGCGGAGCATGGCTACACTCTTCGCGACTCCCTCATCGGCGGGTGCCTTGCCCTCGAACTCAATCGATACATACCCCTTATAACCGACCTTCCGAAGTATGGCGGCGATACGATCATAATCTAGGTTGAGAGTGTACCACTCCCCTCCCCCATAATAAGTTTTGGCCTGCACGAAGGTGGTCTTCGGGGCGATTTTCTCCAGCTTGTCGTAGGGGTTCTCTAAAAAATTGCCGGTATCCATAAGCACACCCAGCCAAGGAGACTCTATGGCGTTGGCAATGTGGAGCAAACCCTCGGGAGTACGAGTGAGCCCCCAGTGATTCTCCAATGCTAGGTGCACCCCGCATTCGGCGGCTTTCGGCAAGCATTCCTCGATGCAATCGATACACCAGCGAAATCCATCTTTCAAAGTATAGCCCTTGAGAATGGGTTCATTGCCTCGCAACTCCATGAGATGATCGAAGTTTTTCGCAGTGCCCCAGCGACCCGAATTTAGACGAATGCATGGGATGCCCATTTGGTAGGCCAGTTCGATGCACTTCTTGGTATGCTCGACATTCTTCTTGCGAGAGTCTGAGTCGGGAGAAACAAAGTCTTGGTGAATAGATAAGCTTATGAGATCGACCCCATTGAGAAACGCATGCCGCTTCAGTTTCTGCAAATATTCCGGTTTTTCCGAATCCATTTGCCGATGAAGGATGTCGACGCCCTCCACTCCCAGTCGAGCAGTCTTGTCGATCACCGTCTCGATGGACACCTTAGGTGGTCTGAAATGCCAGTAGGAATAGCTGGAAACTCCCAGCTTCACTTGGCCCAACTTTTCGGAAATCGGCTTGGCGACCGAGCTTAAAGGAGCAGCCAGAACGGGCAATGCCCATGCAGAGCTCAAGAACTTGCGACGTGCTATTGTAGACATATCTTACAGGAAGGCTCCGTGAGCCATATTTGGCAAGACGTTAAGATTCATTTTTCGAAAACACAGAATCGCAAGAATTAAAAACCACCCGAACAAAGACCAGTCATCTTGAAATAGCGCAACTTTTCTACGATATCCGTCGTTACACCTCAAACCTGCCCCAGTTGTCAAGTGGGCACTCATTCAAAACCAAATACATAAAGATAATGAAGAAACTCATCATACTGCTTACCGCTTGCGCCATCGGACTCGGATCCGCTTTTGCCGCTGAAAAGAAAGAAAAGGCCGAAAAGGGTAAAAAGGAACGTCCAGCCCTTACCGAAGAGCAAAAAACCTTGCTTAAGGAGATCAAGGAAAAGTACGACGCAAACAAAGACAAGAAGCTCGACAAGGAAGAGCGTGCCAAAATCTCCGACGAGGACAAGAAACGCATGAAAGATGCAGGTTTTGGCGGGAAAAAGAAGGGCGGAAAGAAAGGCGGAAAGAAAAAGGAAGAAGCTGAGAAGTAGGCTCTGATCCAGATACTTTTTCATTTTAAAAGCGGGGCTCTTTTTTTGAGAGTCCCGCTTTTTTATTTGTGGATGAAAGTTAAGGCGAAATAGTAACAACATAACACTAACGGAAAAAGTGTTTCGGCTTAGACCTTCAGATAAACGCGAAATCATAACGTACATTCTTAAATGAACGACCTTCGGAAGATTCGATTTTCAGAAGCAACGCGAGCAGCAACCGTGCAACCGCCCGTCATCCCGATCGTAGGCGAATGGACGCGAGACAATCCGGGAACCATTTCTCTGGGTCAAGGCGTAGTGAGTTGGGGACCACCGGACACCGCCTATGAGGGAATCGATCGATTTCGCGAAGACGTCGAAAACCACAAGTACAAGCTCGCTCAGGGCATTCCTCCCCTACTCGACCTGATCGGGGAAAAGCTGAAAGACGAAAACGGGATCAATGTCGATCCAAAGGACAGAGTCTTCGTCACCGCCGGAGCCAACATGGCCTTCATCAACGCCGTTCTCGCCATCGCCGACGTAGGTGACGAGATCATCCTGCCGGCACCATTCTACTTCAACCACGAAATGGCCGTGACTATGCTGGGGTGCACTCCGGTTGTCGCACCTACCGACAAAAATCACCAACTCGACTTGGACGCCTTACGCTCAGCCATCACGGAACGAAGTCGCGCCATAGTCACAATATCTCCCAACAACCCCTCAGGGGTCGTCTACCCGAAGAAAGACCTGCAAGCCGTCACCGCGCTATGCCGGGAGTTCGGCCTATTTCACATAAGCGACGAGGCACACGAGTACTTTACCTTCGATGGAGCCAGTCACTTCTCTCCCGGTTCAGCTAAAGATGCGGACGAGCACGTCATCTCGCTTTTCTCGCTATCCAAGGCCTATGGCTTCGCGAGCTGGCGGACTGGCTACATGGTGACTCCTCCTCAACTCATCGCCGCCGTAAAGAAAATACAAGACACAAACCTCATCTGCCCGCCGGTCGTTTCACAATTCGCAGCCTTAGAAGCCATACGGACGGGTCGAGCCTATTGCGAAGAAAAGTTGACTGATGTTCGGGATGTTCGAAATCTTGTCATCGAGAGGCTTGCTGGATGGGAGAAATTCGCGACTATCGCGCCTGCCAAAGGAGCCTTTTATTTCCTCCTCAAGATAAAAACGGGGCTCGATTCTCTTTCCGTGACGCAACGCCTCATAGAGGAATACAAAGTAGCCGTGATCCCCGGTTCCGCCTTCGGTTTGACAGAGAACTGCTTCCTTCGTATCGCCTATGGCGTACTCGATCGTTCAACCTGCGAAGAAGCGCTTGACCGACTGGAAAAAGGTCTGGCGGCAATTACGAGTTAGTTTTTCTGCTTTCCTCTCCCCGCATTATATCTACATCCTCTTTCTCATGAAGGTTCATGCCGTACAACTTGATCAAGCTTGGGAAGACAAGGAGGCCAACTACGATAAGGCCACTCGTTTAATAAATGAAGCAGGGGTAAACAAAGGGGACTTGATTGTCCTGCCGGAAACCTTTCCCACCTGCTTCAGCATGAACATAGAGCTCACCACGAAAAACGAACCAGAAAAAACGGAAGGTTTTCTGTCCGACTTAGCCAAAAAGTACGGAGCTTGGGTAACTTCTGGAATGACCATTCCATCCGAAACCGACAACAAGGGTCATAACGTATCGGTCACCTTTTCACCAGAAGGCGAACGGATCGGCTTCTATGCCAAAACACATCCTGCAGCCATTTACAGGGAGCATGAGAGCTATGATCCGGGAAACGAGATAGTTACCTTTCCACTGGGTGGATTCACGGTCTGTCCATTTATTTGTTACGACCTTAGATTTCCTGAGATTTTCAGAATCGGAACAAGTAGAGGGGCAAACCTTTTCACGGTCATCGCCAACTGGCCTGCCGTTCGCATCGAGCATTGGGTCACCCTGTTGCAAGCCCGAGCGATCGAGAATCTTTCCTATGTAATCGGCGTAAACAGAACTGGCAACGACCCCCAACTAGAGTACTGTGGTCGCACCGTAATCATCGACCCTCACGGAAAAATTCTGACCGACGCGGAAAACGCGGAAACAATCGTATCTGCCGAAATCGATTTGAACGTGGTGATGGAATGGCGGCGGAAGTTTCCCGTGCTGGAACACGCACGAGAAGATTTCAAACCGAGGGGATAACGCCTACTTTCAGTTATTCCTTCGCCCAAAGTGATTTGGGCATGTTCGCCTTAGCCAAAATAGTGTCTAGCTTGGCAAGTTCTTCGGCAGTAAAATCGGTTTGCTTAGCAGCTTTTACGTTTTCTAGGATTTGGTCCGGACTGCTTGCTCCGATGAGAGCACTCGTGACACGTTCGTCACGCAACACCCAGGAAAGAGCCATTTGAGCCAGTGTTTGCCCCCGTGACTTAGCATGGTCGTTCAATTCACGAATAACCCGAAGGTTCTGGTCATTCACTTCGGACTTTCGCAAGGGAGAATGCTCCAGAGATGCCCTGGACCCATCCGGTATGCCACCGAGATACTTGTCAGTAAGTAATCCTTGAAACAGAGGACAGAATGCAATCATTCCGAGACCCATTTCGCCACAGGCATCCATCAGTCCGTTTTCAATCCAACGATTCAACATAGAATAGTTCGGCTGGTGGATGGCAAGAGGAGCAAAACCGTTTTCACCGCAAACCTTTACGGACTCTATAGTTTGGTCGGCTAGGTAGCTGCTTATGCCGACGTAAAGCGCTTTGCCCTGAACCACGGACGAATCAAGAGCTCCGAGGGTTTCCTCCAGTGGTGAATTCGGGTCAAAGCGATGGGAATAGAAAAAGTCGACGTAATCTACTCCAATTCGCTTCAAGGATTGATCCAGGCTCGCCAAAAGATACTTTCGGGATCCCCATTCGCCATAGGGTCCGGGCCACATGTCGTAACCTGCCTTGGTTGTGATCAGGATTTCATCGCGAGGCAAATCCTTGAGAATTTTGCCGACGTTCACCTCAGCCGAACCATAGGGAGGGCCATAGTTATTGGCTAAGTCAAAGTGCGTGATACCGGCATCAAAAGCAGCGTAAATCATAGCCCTTTGGTTCTCGGTCACGATGTCTCCGCCAAAATTGTGCCAACAGCCCAAGGTAATTGCCGGCAGTTGTATTCCCCATCGTCCACACCGACGATAGGGCATACGTCCGTCATAGCGCTTGGGATCAGGTGAGTAAGGATCGCTGGTCATGGACATCGAGAAAGCCTTTGCCAGTCAATTTGTCAACGTTGTCGTCCTCGTCAAAAAGGAATTCGACAAGGTTGATTGGCACTTTACGCCCAAGTAGGTCAATAATAGGGTGAACGTATGTTGGAAGCAGAAAGGCTTACAAGGGAAGGTATGACCTCGCCCGTACGTGAATTCGCACCATGCGAAAAGTGAGTTTCGCCGTGACTTGTCTTCGCCTATGGTTGTTCGTGCTTACCTTCGCTTTCGTCGAAGAAAGTTTTTCCGAAGTGAAGCAAGTGCAATTCAACCGCGACGTGCGACCCATCTTGTCCAACCATTGCTTTGCCTGCCACGGACCCGACGAAAAGCAACGCAAAGCCAAGCTAAGATTGGACCTCAAGGAAAGTTTGTTCGAGAAACGTGAAAAAGTCTTGATTGCGAGAAGAAACCCCGGAGCGAGTGAATTGTTTCTCAGGATCACTCACTCAGACCCCGAGGAACATATGCCCCCCGAAGATTTCCCCAAACCGCTGAAGGCGTCTCAAGTAAATACCATAAAGGCATGGATCGAACAAGGAGCTCATTGGGAAGATCATTGGTCTTATACACCGCCAAAGTTACCTTCTCTTACGGGAAAAGAGAAACATCTTTCTCCGATCGATCATTTCATCCGCAAGCGACTTAATAACACCGAACTTTCGCCTGCTCGACCAACCGATTCCAGAACCCTTGTACGACGCCTGCATCTCGACCTTCTGGGTCTCCCTCCTGCTCCTTCAGTCGTCGAAGCATTTGCCGGCAACCCTTCAGTTCAAGCATACGCCAAGTTGGTCGACAAACTCCTCGCCTCTCCTCACTTCGGTGAAAGGCTCGCCCTGCCTTGGTTGGATCTTGCCCGCTATGCTGATTCCGTGGGTTACCAAAAGGACAGTCTTCGAGATTGTTGGCTCTACCGCGATTACCTGATTCGGGCCTTCAACGAAAACAAACCCTACGACCAATTCGTGATCGAGCAATTGGCGGGCGACTTGCTCGAGGGCGATCCTCTTGAGAAAAGAAGCTGGCTCATTGCATCGGGTCTCAATCGGATGAACCAGACAACGAGCGAGGGAGGGGCCCAGTCCAAGGAATACGTGGCAAAGTATGCCGCCGACCGTGTTCGCAACAC
>CAZXKR010000040.1:0-9267 GCA_964641305.1 uncultured Puniceicoccaceae bacterium
ATTCTTCTCGCCAGTCACGATATGCGGGAGGTGGAACTTCTCTGCGAGGACGTGTTGCTTTTGCGTCGAGGGAAATTGGTGGAGCGTGGTTCTCCCTCGGATTTGCTCAAGCGTTTCGGACGAAAGAATCTTGAGGACGTCTTTCTCGACGTTGCCCGAGGTCAAAATGGGGAAGCTGCATGAGCATGCCCGAACACTCCAGTCTTCGGCGCATTTCCGCCCTGCTTTTACGTTACCTATACCTACTGCGTAGTTCTTGGCCGCGAATCATCGAGATAGCCTACTGGCCGACCATGCAGTTGATCATCTGGGGGTTCGTCACCAAGTATTTCGCTGACGTCCGCCCGGAACTGTCGGCTGCGGGAGTCCTCATCTCTGCTGTTCTGGTCTGGGATTCGCTCTTTCGTTCTCACGTCAGCTACACCCTGTCCTTTTTGGAGGAACTGTGGTCTCGTAATCTGGCCAACCTTTTCGTCACACCCCTTCGCCCATGGGAGCTTATAGCCAGTCTGGCCTCAATCAGCATGCTTCGCACTCTCATCGGGATTGTTCCCGCCGCGCTTCTGGCGATTCCCTTTTTCGGCGTTTCCGTCTTCGACATGGGTTTCCCCCTTTTGGCCTTCTTCATGAACCTTGTCCTTTGCGGTTGGGCCATCTCGCTAGTGGTTACGGGAATTCTCATCCGTTATGGATTGGGTGCGGAAAGCCTGACATGGGTTTTACCCTTTCTTATCGCTCCCGTATCCTGTATCTATTATCCGATCGAGACCTTGCCGTCATGGTTGCAATCCATAGCAGCCTGCATTTCAACTTCCTACGTGTTCGAAGGCATGCGCTCTCTTTTGTTGCAAGGTGAACTGAGGTTAGACCTTCTCGCCTGGGCGTTCTCCCTCAACTTTCTCTACATTGCCATAGGCTTCTTGTGTTTCATGACGGCTTTTCGATCGGCTCGCAGGCATGGCTTGCTTCTGCAGGTCGGTGAATAGAATAGTCTTTGTTCATTGCCTCTTGCCCGAAAATCCACTTTTTAAGAGCCTTTTTTCTCAATATGGCCAAAATCAATTCAAACTACGATAAGTTGTCCGCAGGTTATCTTTTTCCTGAGATCGCTCGTCGCACCAAAAACTTCCTCGATTCGAATTCCGGGGTCGAAGTCATGCGACTTGGCATTGGGGACACCACCGAACCCATCGTGCCCGCCGTTATTGAAGGCTTGCATAGAGGCGTGGAACACTTGGCTTCCGCCGACACCTATTCGGGTTACGGGGCTTCCGAGGGCATAAACCCCCTTCGGGAAGGCATTGCAGCTCTTTATCGTGAGCAAAATGCCGAAGTGAATGCTGATGAAGTTTTCGTCAGCGATGGAGCCAAGTCCGATTCGGCTAACATCCAGAGCATCTTCTCCGAGGAGAACGTGGTTGCCGTGCAGGATCCCGCCTATCCCGTATACGTCGACAGCAACGTCATTGCCGGTCGTGCAGGTATTGCTGGTGACTCAGGCTACGATGGGCTCGTTTACATGCCCTGCTCCGAGGAAAACGATTTCTTTCCCTCGGTCCCGGACTCAAAGGTGGACCTCATCTATATTTGCAGTCCCAACAATCCCACGGGAGCCGTTGCCACGAGAGAGCAATTAAAGACTTTCGTGGATTATGCCCGAGCCAACAAGGCAGTCATTCTATACGATTCGGCTTACGCTTCCTTCATCACCGACCCCGATCTCCCACGCAGCATTTTTGAAATCGAAGGAGCTCGGGAATGCGCCATCGAATTGAACAGTTTCTCAAAGACCGCGGGCTTTACCGGAGTCCGTTTGGCTTGGACAATTGTACCGAAGGAATGCGTGGCGGAAGATGCTGGGGTTGGCAAACTTCATGCTCTTTGGACGCGCCGACAAAACACCTTTTTCAATGGAGCGTCCAACGTCGTGCAGCAAGGAGGCCTGGCCGTTCTTTCTCCCGAAGGTCGTCAACAGACCGGCGAGCAAGTGGCCTTCTACCTAGAGAACGCTCGGATTATTTCCGAAGGTCTTCGCTCCCTCGGTCTCACCACCTACGGTGGCGGTAATGCCCCGTACGTGTGGATGAAGACTCCCGGAGGACTAACCTCTTGGGAGTTTTTCGACAAGATTCTTGAGGAATGCCATGTGGTCGGCACTCCGGGCTCCGGCTTTGGTCCTTCCGGGGAAGGCTTTTTCCGGCTCAGCGCCTTTGGGCATCGCGAAAACGTCGAGCAAGCGGTGGACAGCATTCAGCAAAACTTGAAGCTGTAGCCTTTTCCGAGATGCGGCAATCGGCGGTCTGAAGAAAGGAATTCCAGTTGCCGCCGCTGTTAAACGTAGCTTTGTGAGGTCGGCTTTATGACGAGTTCGGGAATATGGGCTCGTGGGTGTAACCTTGCCAGCATCATCACCGCCTCGGCAATGTCTTGAGGTTGCAGGATGCCCGCGCGGTGTTCAACGGAAGGCGGTACGGGGCGCTGGTCTAAAATCGGCGTATTGACCTCCCCCGGAAAGACGTTGGTGATACGAATTCCATTTTCGCGTTCCTCCTCGGCGACGCAGGAACCAAGGCCCGTCATGCCGAACTTGGAAGCGTTGTAGGCTACTCCGCCCAAAGGGTTGGACCGCTTGCCTGATACCGAGTTGATCATGACCACTAGTCCGTCCTTCCGTGGTCGCATCCGATCCAGAGCCATCCGGAGGCAGTCGTAAGCTCCCGTTAGGTTTACCTTGAGGACGGCGTCCCAGTCATCGGGGGAAAGCTCTGTCATGGATCTCCTTGGGACGTTGATTCCGGCTGCGTTCACCAAAATGTCCAAGTTTCCCATTTCGTCGTCAAACCAAGAAAACAATGTGTCCAAGCTTGCCCGATCGGCAACGTCGACTGTCCGAGATTGAATGGCGGCAGTCGCCAGGTCGTTCACTTCCTCTAATTTTTCAAGTCGACGGCCCGCTATTGCCACTTGCGCCCCAGTCTCAGCCAAGGCTGTCGCGACCGCTGCTCCCATTCCCGATCCGCCACCTATGACGAGGGCGTTTTTATCTTTCAAGATTTCCATATTTGAAGGTAATGCCGTGGATTCGAATTTCCTCAATCATTATCTTTGAGCGATTCAATATATCATTCGTATTCATGCAGTTGATTTACTTCTACCGAAAACGGACTTCTGTTGACCGATCAAGCGCGGTCGCCTAACTTTGGTGCTCGTATGGAGTCTTTTGGTTATATCGTCCGTGCCTTATTGGGTATTGTTGCTCTGCTGGGCATTGCCTACTGCCTGAGCTCTGATCGCCGCAAGATCAACTGGCGAGTGGTGATTGGCGGCTTGTCGCTCCAAATGATCATTGCCGTGGGCGTGCTGCAAGTCCCTTTCGTCGAGTCGTTCTTTGGATGGATAGCAAACCTCTTCGCCGTAGCCCTCGATATTTCGGTCAAGGCGGCCGGTTTTGTTTTTGGAGCTCTTTCCGATCGTGAGCAAATGGATGCGGCGTTTGGCGAAAATCGTGGCTTCGTCTTCGCTTTCATGGCGTTGCCAAGCATCCTCTTCTTTTCCGCCCTTTCCTCGCTCCTGTATTACTTCGGGATACTTCAGTTCATCGTGAAGATGATGGCATGGGTGATGAGTCGCGTCATGCGCTTGTCGGGCGCTGAAAGCTTGGCCGCCGCCGCCAATGTCTTTGTGGGGCAAACCGAGGCGCCCTTGATCGTTAAGCCCTATGTGGCCAAGATGACGCGCTCCGAATTGCTCGCCCTCATGGTTGGCGGCATGGCAACTATTGCCGGCTCGGTTTTTGCCATTTATATGGGTATGCTCGGTGGCACCGACAAGGAATCGATACTCCAGTTCGGAAAGTTTCTCCTTTGCGCATCCGTTATGAACGCGCCTGCGGCTTTGCTCATTGCTAAAGTTCTTCTTCCCGAAACGGAAAAGGTAAGTCGCGACCTTTCCGTATCACGAGAAACCATAGGCAGAAACCCGATCGATGCACTTGCAAACGGAACCACCCAAGGGCTGCAGTTGGCCCTCAACGTCGCAGCCATGTTGATTGCTTTCTATGCAGTGATATTGTTGACCAACGAGATTCTTGCATGGTTCGGCAACATTTCCGGCTTAGGGACGGGAACCTTGAACGAATGGATTCATGAGGCCAGTGGTCAACGTTTTGAAAGCTTGAGCTTGGAAGCGATCTTCGGTGTGCTCTTTGCTCCGTTAGCTTGGTTGGTCGGCGTGAGCGCCGGGGAGATTCTCCAGGTGGGGCAACTGATTGGAGTCAAGATTTTCGCAACTGAGTTCTTTGCCTACATGGAGCTTTCCGAAATGAAAGCTCATGGCTTGAGCGAACGATCCGTTTTTCTCGCTACTTTTGCTTTGTGCGGTTTTGCCAACTTCATGTCGATCGGGATTCAAATTGGCGGAATCGGGGCCCTTGCTCCTCAACGAAGGTCGGATCTTGCCGTGCTCGGCGTCAAAGCCTTAATGGGAGGAACTCTGGCGAGTCTTCTGTCGGCAACGGTTGCCGGCATGTTCTTTTCTTAGTAAGGTTTCGATTGATGAAGAACCTTGTCGAATCAGAGTCTCTGGAGATTCCGTCGGAATTACCTGCAATGACTTTGCCCGGGGTCGTTTTCTTCCCCAAGGCCATGATGCCCCTCTATATTTTCGAAAAGCGATACCGGCTCATGATCGAGGAAATACTTGATTCACACCGGATGTTCTGCGTTGCCGCCTCGAAGGAGAGTGAGAGGGGATCGGGCCATTGTGAAGAGTTCGAAGAAGTTGCTTCCGCCGGATTGGTCCGAGTTTGTCGTGGAAATCCGGACGGGACTTCCTTTCTCCTCTTGCAGGGGATTTCTCGAGTCAGGATTTCAGGAGTTGTGCGAGAGGATCCTTACCGTGTCGTTGCCGTTGAGCCTCTCGAGTCAATCATTGAGGCACCCCTTGCCGAGTCCCGTGAGGAAATCCAAAAACTAATCAAGGAGAACCACCAACTGGGTGGCGTCGTGACCGACGATATGCTGTCTTTCCTGAACCCCTTGCACGATGACGAAGCCTATGTTGACCTTGTAGCCTTTACCCTTTGCAAGGAGACGATGCGAAAGCAGAAAATTCTCGAGACTCTCGAATTGTCGAAACGAGCAGCCCTCTTGGTCTCTGATATTCGTTGTGAAAATGAACGACTAAGTCTACTTAAGCAAGCTCTCGGCGAATGGCCGGATGAAGATTTCGATGCCAACTGACCTACCTTTTGTATATCGATGACAAACGAACCCACAGACGAGGAAAAGGCACGTCGCGTAAACAAGTTTCGCCGGATTGTCGGATATCGAAAATATGCAGGGGTTGCCATCGGTTTGGCTGGTTTGGCTTTGCTTGGAGTAGGCATTCGCGACCTGCATGCCACGCATGGTTCATTCCTCTTGCTGAACGGAGTGATGTTCTCCGGTTACGGATGCTTCATGTTTTGGCAGGCTGCTCGCGCCCAGAAAAACCTTGGAGGGTAGGGGAGCACCCTTGACCTTAGCCAGTCGCAAAAGGTGTCTTTGATTCCCGCTTCAATTCTCGATTCATAAGGCTGTTCAGCGCTTCCGGGGGTGACTTGCCTTCATGAAGGATGGCTTTGATCTCCGACAGAATAGGTGCCTCCAAGTCTTTTGCCTTGCACAGGGAATGGAAGCAATCGGTGGCAGCGAATCCTTCCACTACGGATCGTTGTTCGGAGATCACGGTTGCAGCTTGCTTGCCTCGCCCGATACTAAGTCCTAGGTTGCGGTTGCGACTCCAGTCTCCCGTGCAAGTCGCCACCAGATCACCAAACCCACTGAGGCCGTAAAAGGTTTCAGGGCGTCCACCGAGGGCTTCGCCGAGAGAGACCATTTCATGAAGACTGCGAGTAAGAAGAGCGGCCCTTGCGTTGTCACCGAGATCGAGACCATCGCTAATGCCGACGGCGATTGCATAAACGTTTTTCAGGCAACTCCCCAAACCCACGCCACGAACGTCGTCGGACCCGTATGCCCTTAATGAATCGGAACTGAGGGCTGTTTGGATTTGAGTTTGCAAAGATGCATCCCCGGTTGTCGCTATCACGACGGCGGCCGGCTTGCCAATGGCCACGTCGCGAGCGTAGGTAGGTCCGGATAGATACCCGACGGAGGCGTTCTCTCCAAGTTCTTCAGTAAGCACCTCGTGGGGCAGAAGAAACGTTTCGGGTTCCAATCCCTTGCAAAGAGCGAGAAATGCTCGGGCATTTAATGCGTCTTTGCGATATTGGGCCACTCGGCGACAAGTTTCTCGGAGTGCCTTGGATGGACAGGCAAAGAGAAGAACGTCAGCTTCCATTACCACGGGGCGAGTTTCACAGCCTATCTGCAGGTTTTGATCCAAGCTGACGCCGGGTAAATAGTCCGTGTTTTCTCGAGAAGAAGCCATCGACAGGGCTTGCTCCATGCGACGAGGAGCGAGAGTTACGCCATGACCGAGCTTTATCAGGTGGACCGCCATCGCAGTTCCCCATGAACCCGCTCCAAGTATGCAGAAATTCATGATTTCGGGTAGCGACCTTCTCGAACGTCGCCTACGAAGCGACCAAGAGCCTTGCCGGCTTCTCCGGCGAGCTGTGCGTAGGGTTTGACGAAAGAGGGGACGTCGCCGGGCGTAAGTCCTAATACGTCGGTGGTGACGAGTATTTGTCCGTCACAACCGGAACCGCTTCCTATCCCAATGGTTGGAATTTCGAGATGGCGTGTCAGTTCAGTCGCAACTTCCTCCCGAATCATTTCGAAGACGATGGCAAAGCAGCCGGCTTCCTCAAGAGCAATGGCGTCGGTGAATATATCTTGGGCTTCTTCCTTGTCGTTGGCAAACTTGCGATATCCTCCGATCGCCTTTACGGTTTGGGGCAATAAGCCGACGTGTCCCATTACGGGAATCCCTGTGGCGATGAGTCGCTCGATGTCGTCCGCAACGTCTTTTCCTCCCTCGATCTTCACGCCGTCCGCTCCACCTTCCTGCATGAGGCGTCGGCACGATTCCAGCAATCGATCGAAGGACAGGCTGGCTTCGCCGAAGGGCAAGTCCGCGAGGATTAAGCAGTCGGGGTTTCCTCGTCTGACGGCCGCAGTGTGGTGAACCATTGCGTCGAGGGTGACTCGGATGGTAGTGCCAAATCCGAGCATGGTAGTGCCTACCGAGTCACCGACCAATAGAAAGTCAACGCCCGCATCGGAAACCAATTTGGCCATGGGGGCATCATAGGCGGTAAGTGCTACTATTGGACGCTTGCCTTTTAGGTCGCGAACATAGGTGACCGATGGGGTGCGTTCGTCCCTTGGCGTGTGTTTTTTGGCCGTTCTCCTTCGGGGACTATCTTGGGAAACTCTATCTCCTTTGGTCTCGGAAGACTTTTTCATGGGTGGGTCTTTTAGGTCGGTGGAATCCTCGCTTTCGTTCTTGGGGGATTCGTTGGGCCTCCTTCTGGTTCGACCTCCTCCTCTTCGAGAGCGTGAACGTGGTTGATTCTCCTTTTTAGGGGTATCTTTGTCTTCAGGCATCTTCAACTTTGGTGAGGAATTCTTGTAGAGCCGATTCGATGGCGATGGATTGTTCTTCATTCATCTGCCACTCTGCGGCTTTTGCGGTTTCAGCTATTTGTCCTTTACGGCGGGCGCCCACGATTGCCGAAGTCACTTCGGAACGACGCAACGCCCATGCAACTGCTAATTGACCAACGGTGTAACCGCAATCACTTGCTATGCTGCGGAGGGATTCTTGAAAAGTGAGAAAGTGTTCGAGGTCATGCTCGTTCTGCACGTATTTGACCACGGGATGGTCTTTCTTGTGCTTGCGCCAATCGTTGTCGGGCAGGCTGTCCAGCCATTCGCGTGACACTTTGCCCGTGAGCAAGCCCGAATGCATGGGGCTGTAGACAACCAGCCCCGTTCCATGTTCGTCGCACCAAGGAAGCACTTCCTTTTCAGCTTCGCGGGCTAGGAGGCTGTACATCGGTTGGTTCGAAGAGACCTGGCCGTGTTTCTCGATGACCTCCAATTCGGGTTTCCAGCAGTTGCAGACGCCGGCCCAACGAATTTTGCCTTCGTTCTTTAGCTCCAAGAGCGTCCCCCAAGCTTCCTCGAGGTTTTCGACTGGTTCCGGCCAGTGCAGTTGGTAAAGGTCTATGCAGTCTACCTGGAGACGCTTTAATGAACCTTCTACCTCTTCGCGAATCGTTTCGCGGGAAATGAATCTACGAGGCTTACTGTCTTCGCCCGGAAGCACCCCGCATTTCGTCGCCAGAATGACCTCGCCACCGTTCCATTCCTTGACTGCTTTTCCCACTGATGTCTCGGAAACCCCAAAACCATAAGCATGGGCGGTATCAATCCAGTTTATCCCGCATTCCAGCGCTTCATGGATGGCCGCGATCGAATCCCTTTCGTCCTGGTCTCCCCAACCCATGCCCCAGTTGCCTCCGCCGATAGCCCAAGTGCCGAGCCCGATGACGGATAATTCAAGGTCAGTATCTCCCAATGTACGTACAATCATAAGTTGGATCGATTAATCTCAGTTCAACAAAACCTATTGTCGCTTCAAGTCGAACCTCAAAAATGAACGGGTAAGCTTGCTCGAATGTAAATTTGCCGGCATGTGAACGTTATGAAAACCATATTGGTTACGGGCGCAAGCAGAGGAATCGGACTTGAATGGACACGGCAATGCCTTGAACGGGGGCATCGCCTGCTGGCTACCTGTCGGAACCCGGACAATGCCGAAGGTCTTTTGAAACTTCGAGAGAGTCACGCCGATCTTTTGAATGTTCTGCCTCTCGACGTCGAAGACGAAGGCTCGGCAACTCGTCTTTTTTCGGAACTCGAGAAGAAGAGTGAATCGATCGATCTCCTCTTCAACAATGCCGGCATCATTGATTGGGAAGACATGTTGTCCGTATCACTTGATTCTATGGAGAAAATCTACAAAGTGAACGTGGTGGGCGCCTTGCTTGTTTTGCGAGCGGCGGTTCCTTGCCTTCGGCGTTCGGCCAATCCCGTAGTGGTAAATGTTTCTTCACGACTAGGATCGATCGAGCTCCGAGGAAACACCCAACTCGGCGGAGCCATGGCTTACCAGTGCTCAAAGGCCGCCTTGAATATGCTTACAAAGCAAGCATCCATCGACTTGGCGCCCTTCGGGATAACGGTTCTTTCGCAAAGTCCGGGCTGGGTGCGCACCGACATGGGTGGAAGCGAAGCCAAGTTTTCCGTGGAAGAA
>CAZXKR010000041.1:0-1567 GCA_964641305.1 uncultured Puniceicoccaceae bacterium
TTCACCACCCAAACCGTATTTCCTGAATACAAGGAGCTTACCACCCATGTGCCGGTTTCCAATGGAGCGGAG
Organism: uncultured Puniceicoccaceae bacterium; assembly: GCA_964641305.1. Classification (GTDB taxonomy): domain Bacteria; phylum Verrucomicrobiota; class Verrucomicrobiia; order Opitutales; family Seribacteraceae. Next base: position 73 of record CAZXKR010000041.1, read on the forward strand.
GTACACGACGTTTATCTTATGGTGCTGTCGAGTTTCGGGGTCGAGTGGTTGTCCGCCGTTTATGTATTGTGCATGTTTTTGCTTTGCCGCCACTTGACCCACGGTGTGTCTAGCATGTTTCAATCTCTTGGTCTCCGCCAAGAATCTTGGCGGAGTAAGCTTGATAGTTTGGCCACTCTCTATGGTTGGGTGATTTTCTTTGGATTCATCTCAATCCCGGTCGCCGTTATCCTTCAAAAGCATGGAGTGGTGGAGGTTTTTGACAAGGTTGCCTTCGACCAAGCTGTCCCTGCCGCCGTAAGCAGTTCGAACCCGGAGTCCCCTACGCAATGATTCTCGATGCCAAAATTCCAGCAGGGACCTTGTCCGAAAAATGGGACAACCATCGCTTTTCGATGAAGTTGGTGAATCCCGCAAACAAGCGAAAGTACCGCATAATCGTTGTCGGTTCGGGATTGGCTGGCGGATCCGCTGCCGCCACCTTGGGGGAACTCGGTTACAATGTGAACTGCTTCTGCTATCAAGACAGTCCGCGGCGTGCTCATTCCATTGCCGCCCAAGGTGGAATCAATGGAGCCAAGAACTATCAGAACGATGGCGACAGCATACACAGACTTTTTTACGATACCGTCAAGGGTGGCGATTTTCGTTCAAGGGAAGCCAACGTCTATCGACTTGCTCAAGTCAGCGGCAATATCATCGACCAATGCGTGGCGCAGGGAGTTCCCTTTGCTCGCGAGTACGGGGGGCTTTTGGCCAATCGCTCTTTTGGGGGAGCTCAAGTAAGTCGGACCTTCTATGCCCGCGGCCAGACCGGGCAACAACTCTTGCTTGGCGCCTACAGTTCGCTGAGCCGGCAAATTGCTTCGGGGCAGGTGAAAATGCATAATCGCCACGAGATGCTCGACGTGGTGGTGGTGAACGGCCACGCCAAGGGAATTATCACCCGAAACCTTGTGACCGGAGCCATCGAGTCTTGGTCTGCCGATGCCGTCATTCTTGCTACCGGCGGGTATGGCAATGCCTACTTTCTTTCCACGAATGCCACGGGCTGCAACGTCACGGCAGCATTCCGTGCCTACAAACGCGGCGCTGGTTTTGCAAACCCTTGCTATACCCAAATTCATCCCACTTGCATTCCTGTTTCGGGCGATCACCAATCCAAGCTTACTCTAATGTCGGAATCTCTCCGAAACGATGGAAGGGTGTGGGTACCGAAAGATCCGGCGGATTGCAACAAGTCCCCCGATCAGATACCCGAAGAGGCTCGGGATTACTATCTCGAACGCAAATATCCCAGCTTTGGTAATTTAGCTCCCAGAGACATTTCTAGTCGATCGGCCAAGGAAGCCTGCGACAATGGACTCGGAGTGGGACCCGGTGGTAGAGGTGTCTACTTGGATTTCTCCGATGCGATCGATCGTTTCGGCGAAAGCATGATTCGGGAGCGATATGGAAACCTGTTTCAAATGTACGAACGCATCACGGGTGAGAA
>CAZXKR010000041.1:1667-9139 GCA_964641305.1 uncultured Puniceicoccaceae bacterium
CTACAAAAAGCCATTGGACTGATTCAAGACCTTAAAGAAGATTTTTCTCAAAACCTTACTGTTCCCGGTAAAGGTGAACACTTGAATGCCGAACTTGAGAGGGCTTCCAGAACGGAGGATTTTCTCGATTTCGGTGAACTGCTGTGCCGAGACGCTCTAGAAAGAGACGAGTCATGTGGGGGGCACTTTCGTGAGGAGCATCAAACCGCCGAGGGCGAAGCCCTACGCGACGATGAGAACTTTTCCCATGCTGCGGTTTGGGAGCACAATGGTCAGGGCAAGGAGCCCACTCGGCACAAAGAGGATCTTCATTTTGAAAATGTGAAACTTGCCGTGCGCAGTTACAAGTAAGGATTGTACGGATGAAATTGCAGCTGAAGATTTGGCGACAGGCCGGGCCCGAGGATTCCGGGAAATTCGAAATGCACGATCTGGATGGGGTGTCCGAGGATTGCTCTTTTCTCGAGATGCTCGATCTCCTTAACGAAGAGCTTCTGGAAAACGGAAAAGAACCCGTTTCTTTTGATCACGACTGTCGGGAAGGGATTTGCGGCACTTGTTCTCTCACGATCAACGGATTGCCTCATGGGCCTGAAGATTCCACTACAACCTGCCAACTCCATATGAGGAAGTTTCGCGATGGCGAAACAATCACCATCGAGCCTTTTCGGGCCAAGGCCTTTCCAGTAGTTCGCGACCTTGTCGTGGACCGTTCTCCCTTCGACAAGATCATTCAAGCTGGTGGATATGTCTCCGTTCGCACTGGTAGTGCCCCGGATGGCAATGCAATCCCCATAGCAAAGCAAGACGCGGATCAGGCGATGGACGCCGCCGCCTGTATTGGTTGCGGTGCTTGTGTTGCCGCCTGCAAGAATGCCTCGGCTATGCTTTTTACTTCCGCCAAGGCCGGACACCTCAATCTCCTCCCACAAGGTCAGGCCGAAAAGGACCAACGCGTTCTCAACATGGTCGTGGCCATGGACGAAGCTGGTTTTGGCAATTGCCGAAATTACGGTGAATGCTCAGCTGCTTGCCCGAAAGACATATCCTTGGATTTTATTGCTAAGCTAAATCGTGACTATTCGGTGGCATCGGTAAAAAAGATATTGTCTTGAGTCCTTTTCCTGCTGGAAACCTTTCGCCTTACTGACTGGGGGTTTCCTTAGGCAAGAGAGCTCTTCGTTAGTTGTTCTTGTAACACTTTCGGAACTTTCCCCTTTTTTTACATCGAAATAACGTTGCGGCAATTCGGGAGGTTTGAAAAATCGGGTTCATATGGCCGACGGCAAACAAGCAACATGGGGCGGAAGATTTTCTGACGGTCCGTCTGAACTAATGAAGTGGTTTGGAGAGTCCGTGTCATTCGACAAGAGGCTTGCCCCTTTTGACGTGAACGGAAGTAAAGCCCATTCCTCCATGCTGGAGAAGGTGGGGTTGCTTTCAGCCTCCGAGCGCGAGGATATTCACAAAGGCTTGAACGAAATTATCTCGGAGATTGAGGCAGGGACTTTTCAATGGGATGCCGATCTCGAGGATGTTCACATGAATCTTGAGCAAGCCTTGCTGGCAAAAACTACTGCCGCTGCTAAGTTACATGCCGGTCGAAGTCGAAACGACCAAGTCGCCACAGACATGAGACTTTTCTTTAAAGACGCTTGCGCCAAGCTGGGTGAAGCTCTCGAGACTGTCATGAAATCCCTTCTTGGTCAGGCTCGACAAAATGCGTCTGTTCCGATCGCTGGATATACTCACCTTCAGCGTGCCCAACCCGTTACCGTCGGGCATCATCTACTTGCTCATGTCGAGGCTTTTGCAAGAGATCGCATGCGGTTCTTCGAAGTTGCCGACCATGCCAATGTCTGTCCCCTCGGGTCAGGTGCTATAGCGGGTTCAACTTTGCCGATAGACCGTTCCTTCGTTGCCACCGAACTTGGTTTCGTGGACGACCAAGGCGAGCCTCGCTTGACGGCGAATGGAATGGATGCAGTAGCTGATCGTGATCTCTTTGTCGAGTTTGCCGGCGCATGCGCTACCTGCGGACTACATATATCTCGATTGGCGGAGGACTTTATTCTGTGGAATTCCAGCGAGTTCGGGTTCGTGGTATTGCCCGATAGTTTTACTACGGGTTCATCTCTCATGCCGCAGAAGAAAAATCCGGATTCTCTCGAGTTACTGCGAGGAAAGACAGGGCGCCTTGTCGGCAACTTGCAAAATCTCTACGTCATCATCAAGGGCCTGCCGCTTACTTACAATCGAGACCTTCAGGAAGACAAGCCCCCCGTGTTCGATTCATTCGATCAGCTCGGCATTGGTCTAGCCGTTCTCGCTGCCACCATCGACGGAATGGAAATTAGTGCCGACCGTTGTCGAGAAGTCGCATCAGACCCCATGCTTTTGGCTACCGATTTGGCAGATTATCTCGTTGAGCGAGGTGTACCCTTTCGTGATGCTCATCATGCAGTCGGTGGCGTAGTTGCCGAAGCTGAGAAGGCGGGCGTAATCTTGCCCGACCTTACCGACGAACAAGCCAAGGGCGCCCATCCTGCATGCGCTGCTCTCGACGACGACTGGCGAGAAGTCTTTGATCTCGACCGAGCTTTTGCACGCCGAGAAAAACCGGGAATGCCTGGACCAACGCAAATTGCGACTCGAATTGCCCACTGGGAAAACCTTTTGGGCTGAAATTTATTGGAGGCCGGCTTGATGCTTCGACTCCTACTTGGATTTGTTTTTGGAGCCTTGCCCTATGTTGCATTGGCCGAATTGAGAACATGGACCACGACTGACGGTCGAAAAGCGCAGGGCGAAATTTTTGAAATAGAAGGCGATCAAATCGGTCTTCGCATTGCCAACCGTGAGTATCGCTTTCCTCTTTCCCGATTTATTGAGGGGGATCGGTCTTATGCTCGAAAATGGCAAAGCCAGCCCCGTTGCGAATTGTGTTCAAAAACTCTCGGCACCCGTACGATGGAAGCGGGAGGCAAGACCTACCATACAGCCTGTTTCCGGTGTCTTGTATGCAAAAAGGTTTTCAAGGGAGGCGATAAGTTTCGCCGCGACCAATGGGGCACGCTCGCGCATGTCGATCATTTTTCTTTTGTCGCTACCTGTGGTTCATGCGGACGCATGTTTGCCAAACGGGAAGCTAAAAGGGAGCAAATTCTTGATTCAAACCGCTTTGCTTGTTTAAACTGTTTAAGCAATGCCGTTCTCGAGGAAAAAGCCCTCGGTTTAGTTAACGAACGGGTCAAGAAAGCATTGGCTAAAATCGGTATCGGCAAGCCCAAGGGAAAGGTCACGCTAGTTCTGGTGGATAAACCAACTTTGGATCAAGAGGCCAAGCGTATCCGCGCAAGCGGCAAATTAAAGGGTCTCACCCTCACAAAGTTCCGCACCGTGACGAAAGGCAATGTATCTAATACTACTTTCGAGCATCGCATTCTGGTTCTGTACGGTCTTCCTCACACAGAATGTGAAGCTGTTCTTGCCCATGAGCACATGCATGTTTGGCTTAACGAACTTTTTGTTGAGGCTCCTCCCGACGTTGTCGAAGGCTTTTGTAATCTCGGGGCATCCAATTTGCTCAAAATAGAAACGAATAAATTATCTTCGATCCTATTGGATAATATGCAAAAAAGCACCAGTCCCACCTATGGCGAAGGCTATCGGAAAATGTCGGCAAAGCTTTCTCGGTTAGGATGGCCACGCTTGATCGCTGAGATGCGGTCAAGAGGAAAGAGAAAGTGAACACTACCCGATTGAAAGGAACTTTATGAAAATCGATTCGCACCATCACTTTTGGAAATTTGATCCCGCCGAGTATTCTTGGATGAACGACGACATGGGGGTTCTGAAGAAAGACCATCTGCCCGCTGATCTAAAGCAAGAAATTGAACAAGCCGGCATCGATGCCGTAGTGTCTGTTCAAGCTAGTCAAACCTTGGCGGAGACGAATGCGTTGCTAGGGTACGCTGCCGAACACGATTTCATCCGGGGCGTAGTGGGTTGGTTTCCGCTAGCTGATGAGAATGTTTTCGACATACTTTCCGACTATGCCGAAAACCCAAATTTAAAGGGCGTTCGCCACGTGGTTCAGGACGAACCCGATGATCGTTTTATACTCGGGGAAGCTTTTGGCAGAGGTGTTGCTCTCCTCAAGGATTTGAATCTCGTCTACGACATCCTAATCTATGAACGACAGCTTGCGGCTTCCATTCAGTTCGTGGATAGGCATCCCGACCTTGTCTTTGTGCTAGACCATGTGGCCAAGCCTCGCATTCGCGACGACTCCATGGAACCATGGGCCGAACTTATGCGGAAAATGGCTGAACGACCCAATGTCTACTGCAAGCTTTCCGGCATGGCTACGGAAGGCGACTGGGCGAACTGGACCGAAGAGCAACTGATTCGTTTTGCGGAGGTTGCTCTAGAAGCCTTTGGTCCGAATCGTATGATGTTCGGATCCGATTGGCCTGTGGCCAAACTTGCTATTGATTACCAACGATGGGTTTCGATAGTCGCCGAATTCCTTGCTCAACTTTCAGATGACGAACAATCCGCGGTTTGGGGCGGAACCGCCACGAAAGCTTACAATCTCTAACTTTGTTCTAAAGAGGCCAAAGAACATAACGTCATACTTTTGGCGGTAGGAAGATGCTGTTTTCAACCAATGATTCTAGTTGAAGCCATTCCTTGGGAAAATTCTATGAAATAGGAAGTCGCACTCTGGAGTTAACTATCGCTTCCTCCTATAGGGTACAGCTGACAAGGGAGTATCTATAATGTATGTGTCATGGTTTGGCGTAACAAAGTGCCTGTCCATTCTCCATGGTCACGAAGATGCGGCCTTGGTGGTCGATGGATGCTCCGCCTTTGATAGATTTGGCAGGCAAGCTTTCGCTCCATAGGGTGGTGCCGTCCTTGACCAGTATGGCGGTCAGAAAGGAAGTCTTGTTTTCCTCGCCCATGTCGCCAGTGGCGAGCAAAAGTTTGGGACTCACGATGAAGCTTGCGAAACGCCTGCCCTGCTTGTCCTGCCAGATGGCCTTCCGTTTTTCAGACCATCCTCGACGATTGGCCCAGCGAGCCGCGTCCTTGCCGATTTTCTGAACACCTGCGGGCAAGGGAGAAAGCAAGGCGAGAGAGGTGAATCGGTTGCCTTCGTAGCTGGCATCGAAGACCAGAGAGTGGCCGTCGGGCAAGATGTGGTCGAGCGAGAGGTAGTTGCCGTATTCCGGATAATAGGGATAGAAGGCGGTGCGGAATTGCGAACGTGGGTCCTCCTTCGGAGTATTTAGGCATTTGCCGCTGTTCAGATCAAACCGGGCAGTTTCGTACACACCGCCTCCCAGAAAACAGAGTTCCCCGTCCTGCAGGAACAAGTCGCCCTGCATGCTGACGCCACTGTTGACCTTTCCGGATAGGCTTCCGGAGGAATCGTTGCGCCACATGAGCTTGCCCGTCACGGCGTTGAGGGCCACTACGTGGGTACCATCGTAATGGGTTATGCCCGCTGCTGCGTATACGGTACCGTCTTCCACGATCACGCCACCCGCCACAGGCCAAGTCGAGATAAGCTTGCCGAACATCGAGATTCGACGATTTCCGGGAGCCACCCGAAAGGACCAGAGCGGTCTTCCCGTGGCGGCTTCGAACGCATACACACGACCATCCGCCGAGCCAACGTACGCACGGTTGTTCGAGATTGTGGGAGGAAAGTAGATCGCTCCGCCGACATAGGCTTTCCACTTGAGTTTGCCGTCGGTATCGATGGCTCGGATGGTTCCCGCTCGGTCACCCACAAAAACAAGGTCTCCTGCCACCACGGGGGCAGTCGGCATAGCCTTGTTTGGCGAAGTGAAGCTCCACTGCTTTTCGACCTTCTTCGGGATGGAGGCCGAAGATGTTGGGATGCGGTGGTTGTTGCCTTGGTAGGTTGCCCAATCGCCGGGTTTGGCATTCAGTTTCACGACTTTTCCCAGTTCGCCTTGTCCAGTTTCGAGAGAAGGGGTTTCTTCGCCTGGAAGCGGTAATTGTCCCGCCGAGGAGGTTAGGCTGATATGGCCGTAAAGAGAGAGCTGACATCCGCACATCCAAGGTCCCCAGAAGAGCTGTCCGTCGGAGATGATTACACCATCCTGACAGGGAGGACGCATGGGTGCGATGTGCTGGGCGGTGTTGGAAGGCACGTCAAGTCGTACGGTTCCTCCGGAGGTGCGGTAAAAGATGCTGTCGATGCTTCCGGTGGCTCGGGTGCAGGCCCGGCGAGTCGGCATCTTCGACAGTTCCCGCCCAGTGGCGTAGTCGAGCTTGGCCCCGGTAGTTTTTGGACCAGCGGTGTAGAGGGCATCGTCACGCAAAACGAGCTGAAGGTTTCCGTTCGGTTTGTCCCACAGTAATTTGCCGTCTTTGGTTGAAGCGCAGACCAGACGGTTCCGCTGAGGACCCGCAAAAAAGAGTTGGTCATCATTGCATTTCATGTAGGCCGTAGTGGCGTAACCCGTAACATAATGTTGGGCCCGACCGTTTCCTCCAATGGCCTTAAGTAGATTGACATCCGAATTCTTAAACACCGATTTGCCCGTTTTCATATCAAGACCAGCGAGGAACTTTTGCGGGCAGTAGTAGAAAAGTCTCCCATTCCGCATACAGACTCCGCGACTATCGATGAACTCCTTCTCTGTATGATTCCATTTTACCTTCTTTGTCTTGAGGTCGACGGCGATAAAAGTGCGACCGAAGCCAAAGCTCTTCTGTGGGTTCTCGTAGTCGTGTCCCTGCCACATGCTCCACGGCCAGTGACCGAGCCCACGACGGCTCGATCTTACTGTGTCGACTTTAGTCTCGGTCGACCCGACGAGTGCATAGAGCACGCCGTTTCCCATCGCCATCCATTTCCAGACTGGACCGTCACCCAAGCCTTTCGGCACTACGATCTCGTCGCGGGTTTCTCCCGTAGCGGCATCGATGACCTTGCATGACTCGTCGTCGGCCATATAGAGGGCGTTGGGCGTGGCGACCATTGTATTGCGGTGTATCATGTATCCTTTGCGCAAAGGTCGTTTCCAGAGGATCGTACCGTTATAGGCGTTCACGCAGACGAGGGTATTGAGAACGGCGTTCTGGTTGGCCTTGTGAGCAATGTGGCCGAACGACTTGAAGATTCGTCCCCCCGCTCCGACTGAGACTTGGGGCATGGGGCTGAATTTGGGTTCGGCTACGAATTGCGTGAGGTACGGGGCTCGGGCGATCCTGTCTGTCGACTGCGGGTTGTTGTCAGGCCCGTGGTAGGGATGGCTCCAACTGTCGGTGCCCTCAAGTGGCGGCTTAGTGATGCGCCGATTGCCGAGGAAGGCCGTGCCTCCTGGGCGCAGCACTCGCAAAAGTTCCTTTTCCTCGATTGTGCCGGTAGCGGAAGAATTCACCAGTGCAACATCCGCAAGATTAGTTGCCAAGTGGATTCTCTTCCA
>CAZXKR010000042.1:0-9078 GCA_964641305.1 uncultured Puniceicoccaceae bacterium
ATGAATTTCTCGGAGACTTTTCATTTGGGAAAGAGTAACAACGGAATCGTCGGTTATCGGAAGGTCATGCAGCCATAGCTTTTTCAATCCCTTCAACCCTAACAAAGCGCGAACTCCGGCATCCGTAACCCGAGTCTCACCCAAATACAAGCCTTCGAGCTTGATCAGTTTGCCGAGATGCAAGACACCCTTGTCCGTCACCTTGTTTCCTCGCAACCCCAAATAAGTCAGCTGTCGCATGCGGGAAAGGTGGGCAAGTCCCTTGTCCGTCAAGTTCGTCTCACCGATTGGAAGCATCTTCAAGGATTTCGAATCGGACAAACGCTTTGCGCCTTCGTCACCGACCCAAGTACGATAAAGGTTCAGCCACTCAAGCTTGGGAAGCTTTGACGCATAAGCCATGCCCACATCCCCACTACGGGTATTCTCGAGAGAAAGATCTCTCAAATTAGGAAAAGCGGCGAGCAAGGCCAAGTCCTTGTCCTCAATCTGCGTCTTGTTCAAAACAACTTCGATTACTTTCCCCTTCTCGAAAAACAATTTCCCGCCCAGTTTCTCCACCTTTCGTTTCGAGATTTCCGAACTCGTCGAGGCAAGAACAGACGAAATCCAAAACAGGGACAAAAGAGTCCAAGCCCAAAAGGAACGAAAGAATATCATGAAGCAATAACTAAGAATAGAAACCTATTTGAAAGATCAACTGCGGATCGCTTCATGTTACGTGACGCAGAGCGTCAACGGGGTTCATTGCCGCTGCCTTGCGAGCCGGATAGAGACCGAAGAGTATTCCAGTAGCAACGGCGATTCCGAAAACAAGTGGAAAAGACCACAACACTAGGGATGGCGTCATTTCCTTCATGGCTGCGGGAAGCGAGGCATAGGTTTCGGGAGCAAAAGATTCAAGATTGGTCAGCAGCATGGAGTAGGCAGGTTCGCAAAGGAAGCCGGCGAGCAAGCCAAGCAGTCCGCCAGTTGCAGTGAGAGCGATGGTCTCGACGAGAAACTGCTGCGTAACGTCTCGCCGACGAGCCCCTAATGCCCGACGAATACCGATTTCGCGAGTTCGCTCGGTAACCGTGGCCAGCATGATGTTCATGATGCCGATGCCTCCCACCAGCAGTGAGATTGCAGCCACGATCCCCATGAGAGCAACAAAAGTGAGACGAGCTTTTTCCGCCTGTTCCATCAACTCCAAAGGAACGGCAATCTGGAAATCCTTCATTCCATGGTCCGTCTCGAGAATGTTCTCCAGAAGTTCAGCCACGGCAAAGATCTTGTCCGTATCCTCCATAGCGAAGGTGACCTTTGAATACATGTTCGAACCATCGTAACCCCGATAATAGTAATCGAAAACCTTTGCCCACACCGTCTCGATTGGCACATACACGTTATCCGAAAATTCCTCACGAAAACCAAGACGGTCATTGTCGTCCAGGTCCATTCTCTTGCCAACTTCACCAACTACGACGTAAAGATTCCCCAGCACATTCACGGTCTTGCCCAAGCAATCGCCGAAAGGGAAAAGATTCCGGGCGACGTTGGCGGACAAGACGCAGACCTCCGATTTCTTCTCGTTATCCTCCTCGGTCAGAAAACGTCCCTGAGTTACCTGTAGATGGTGAAGGTCGCAGAAATTCGGAAGACAACCCAATATCTCGGTGCGGCTTTTGCCATCCTTTGTAAAAACGTGACGACTATTCAATTCCCTTGTTGGATAGGCAACGCTAATACCCGGAACCGTTTGAAGAATCTTGTCCAAATCCTTTTCCGTTACACCGTAGGAGTAAAAATACTTTCCCTTGGACTTTCTCTCTTCATCCGGAGGCCTGAGGGATGAAACGATCAAGTTGTTAGCCCCAAGGTCGCGTATCTCCGCCTCGGCACGAGCGGCAATGCCCTCCCCGATTGCCAAGAGCCAAACAACACTGGCCACACCAATAAACACTCCGAGGGCAGTGAGAGCCGAACGCATGGGATGCGTGAGCATGCTAAGCAGGGCCACCTTGCCTAGGTTCCGCCAAGCTCTTCGCAATCGCCGAAAGGAAAACATACCGAGAGTTTGCCTCGTATCGGCATTTGTATCGCGTAGATCCTTCGTATCGGAAACAGGGCGATGCCGTTCGTCCGACTCAATCCGGCCGTCCTTCATTTTGACCACTCGACGAGCCCGAGCGGCGACCTCGTTCTCGTGGGTTACCAACACAATGGTCTTGCCCTCAGCATTCAAGCGATCGAGTAGGTCGAGAATCTCCTTTGTGGTGCGGGTGTCCAAGTTGCCGGTTGGCTCGTCAGCCAAAATGAAGACAGGGTCGTTGACCAGAGCTCTGGCTATCCCCACGCGCTGCTGTTGACCTCCCGAAAGCTGTTGCGGACGATGATCGAAGCGGTCTCCCAAACCAACGGCATCAGCCAACTCGGCAGGTGCCTCGGAGTCCTGATCCACCTTGCGAGAATAGGAACGGGGCATGCGAATATTTTCGAGTGCGTCGAGATAGGGAATCAAGTTGTAAGATTGAAAAACGAACCCGATACGTCGTCCCCGTATATCCGACAGGGCGTCATCCGAAAGCTCAGTCACGTCCTCGCCCTCCAAATGGTAATCTCCGGACGTCGGGCGATCCAAGCAACCCAACTGGTTCAACAAGGTGCTCTTACCCGAACCCGATGGTCCCATAACCGCAACGTAATCTCCAGCCGGCACGTCGAAGTCGATACCATCGAGAGCACGAACTTCCTGCTCGCCCACTTGATAAAAGCGACAAAGCTTACTTACGCGTATGGCAAATTGAGGCTCGGACATATCAAGCGGAAACGCGGGTTCTCGTCCCGCAACAAATCAATGAGCGATTAAGTCGGTTTCCGAGGTAGCCTGAGCAATTCCTTGCTCTCCCGAAGGATTAGCAGGGAAGGTAACAATGTCACGAAACTCACTGGCGTTCACCACTACCTGTTCGCCTTCACTCAAGCCGGATTCAACAACGGTACTGGCATCATTGGCTGAACCCAACCGGAGTACTCTTGCCTGCAGGTTACCAGATTCGTCGACAACAATACAATACGATGCCCCTTTCACTCGAAGCACGGCATGGAGAGGAACCTGCAGCACACTTGGAATTTGCTCGACCAGCACCCTGACCTTAGCGGTCATACCAGGGCGGAGGCCCTCAGGCGGATTCTCGATGAGAACCTCGGTGGCATACTCCTTGATGTGCGCTGTGTATCGACTAGCGGAAGGAATGGGATATTCGCCCACTTTCTCCACATGACCACGCAAAACGAGTTCGCGAGCTGCGAAAATGGATATGTCGACCGGCATACCGGGTTTCACTTGCTCAATCCGGCTTTCGTTCACCTTGGCTATAACCCTCATATTCGAAGGGTCGGGAAGTCGAATAATGGCTTGGCGCTCACGCACAGGCCGCCCCTCCTCGATAAGGATTCCATCGGAAGATGACGAACTCGAAGTATTGCGATTTGCATAGGTCACCTCACCCGAAGCAGGGGCATTTATGAGACACTTGGAGATTTGCTCCACGATCTCGGCTTCCTGAGCCACTTCCAGCTCGTAGGAGTTACGACGCGAAAGGAGGCGAGCCTCGGCGGTTTGAATGGAAGCGTTGAGATCATTGACCTTGGCCTTGCGGGAATGGACCTTAAGCACATCGAGCTTGGTCAACGAGAGATCAAGATCCTTTTGAGACTTTTCCACCGCGAAGGAATCGGCCTCCAGTTGCGTCTCGGAGATATACCCCTTAACCGCTAATTTTTTGCTATAGTCATGATATTCTTGGGAACGACGCAAGTTTTCTCGAGCAACGAAAACCGCACCCTCTAGTTGTTCAAGGTCTTGACGATAGGAACCGGAAAGGTACTCGTCCATAGCAAGTTTGGCAGCCTCGTAATCCGCCTCCGCCTGCACCAGCGAAGCTTTTGCCTGATGTACATCTATGCGTTGAGTAAGTAAATCCTTCTGTAGTGCGGAATCATCCAAACGAACTAGAAAGTCGCCCTCCTTCACTTGGCTGCCTTCGGGAACAATTTCGAGGATATTCACACCAGCGGAATTACGACTCTTCACCTCGCAAAGTACGTCAACGTTGTGAGCACTTTCAATTTCACCCGGTTCCACTATCTCCAAGCGGAACTCCTTGCGAACGACAGGCTCGACCAATACCTCGGGCAAGACTTCGTCAACTTCACCTCCCGTAAGGAGCCACCAAGCAACGACAACAACGCCACCGCTAGCCAAGCCAATCACAGCCTTCGCGGCGGCAAAACCTCGCCTGCGTGCTTTTTTCCGATTAGCAAATTTCAAAATCATCGTGTAAATTAAAGTTACATTAAATGAGTTGGTCCATGGGAGGCAAGATCACGGAGCGGGAGTAGGTGCATTTTTTTCCTCGGGAATCAAGTTTTTCGCAAGGATCGGACCGGGATCAAGCCAGGTTCCATCATTATTGAGACGCATGGTTCCAAGTTCAAAATCAAGCCTCATCCGAAGGGCTTCGTACCCCACCCAGACTTGAAGGAAGCCGTTGCTGGCATCCAGCAAGTCGTTTAACGCATTAACTAGGTCCCTAGCGGTAGTCGCACCGAATTGAGCGTTCTTGCCGGGTTGCGGAGGTTGTTGCAACCGAAGACGGGCGAGGTCCACTTGGGCTATGGCGCCTCGCACTGCGGATCGAGCAAGCTCGAAGTTCAATTGACTGAGACGAGCGATACGGGCGGTATTACGAAGACTACGGTAAGTGCCATCCTCATAGGCTAAATAGTCGCGACGAGCCCGTTGGTAATTAATGAGAGCTTCACGATAATCATTGCGCTCAGCCAGCTTGGACAAGGGCGTATCGAATTCTAGTCCCAGACTCAGCTTCCCCTCGTCTGGCTTGAAATGTCCCGCATCGGAACGATTGGAACCGACGTCCCCCGACAAGACCAAATCCAGATCGGAACGAAGGTCATCCCGAGCAAGAACAGCGTCGCGCCAGACGTCCACGAGCTTGGCTCTTGCGTTCATCCAGTCCAACCTTCGTTCCCGAGCCACTTCCAGAGCATCCTTCGCCTCCACCCGAACGTCTTCCATTACGATTGCCTCCAAACGAGCGGAAGCTCGGGCAAGAGAAAGCTCGAGCAAGAGACCGGAAAAAGTGGTAACGTTTGCAACGAGGCGAGAACGGGCATTCTGTATTTCTAAATTGGGCAATTCCTGTTGCAGAGCATCCAAGACCTCGCGGGAAGCAGAGAAATCGGCGTCCAAACGATCCCCTGTTTCTCCCAATTGTTTGGCAATTAAATCTAAATCCTCATCGCGAAAAGCGGCTCCGCTCATACCTGCATCTTTCAAATCAGCCCGGTTTCTTAGTCGGGCAAACCATTCCTTGCGTTTTGCCAATCGTCGGCCAAGTTTTCCTCGATCTTCCGCAAAGGCAGCCAAGCCCACCTCCTGGCCGGGATAAAAAGTCACAGCCTCTACCGCTCGCTCCATCAATGCATTCAAATCCGGAGTTGAAACGGGGTCGCGAACGGTAATTAGAAAATCCACGACGTCGTCCTGCAACCCGGCCAACAACGGATCCGTCAGGCGAAAGCGTTCTACGAAGGAGGCATCCACCTTAACGGGTAAGTCAGGAGGAAGTCCCAGAGTCATCTTAAAACCGTCCAAACGAGTCTCAAAACCGACCTTTCCGGCAAGAAGAGAACTTTGTGCATTGTAGAGAGCTTGACGAGCTTGATCCACTTGAAGTCTGTTGCCGATTCGACCGGCATCGAAGGCTGCATCCAATTGCGCGAGACTATCCCGTAATTTAGCAACGTTTGCTTCTTGGTTGTGAATCCCTTGCACATACTGGAGCAAGCCGAAGAAACCACCGACGCCGGACGCTCCCGTCCGACTAGAGGGAAAACCAGCGACCAGACCCGTAGAAGAGAATCCACCGCCACCTCGCGTCGGTCCCGAGACGGGGTTCCCGCCAGTCACCACTTCGAGAAAGAATCCCTGCCTAAATTGTTCCATCCGCCGAGCATTAACTAAAAGGTTACGCTCCGCTTGCGAGAGTCGCTCACGAAATATCCGTTTGCCGGCACCTCGAAGGAGGGGCTGACTGAGGGTAAGATTGGCAAGGGAACCGCCAAAGCTCGTTGAACCCTTGGAAAGATCAAAAGTCAGTTTACTTGCTACAGATGCAACCCAAGACGTACCCGCCCCCGCAACACCACGAAAACCGGAGCGAACGGAAGACACTCCATCCACGTCCTCACCGTTACCTGAACTCTCAAGATTCGTAGTTCCATCGGCAAAAGGTTTGGGAGATAGGCGAAAACGTTCGTAGGTTACATCCAAAGCGGAAAGGTAAAGGTCTTCTTTTTCTCGTTGGAAATCGGGGGAATGAGTAAGAGCAAGTTTAACTGCAGACGGCAAATCCAGATTCACCCGACCATCCTCGTCTATGGGCAACCAGTTGCGCCAAGTATCGTTCTCCAGTTTAGCCGTGGAATTGGCTTCGGGCGAAATCTCTTTACCAAAGACAGCTACGGTCACGGCATGGGCGGCGGGATCATCTGGAGGAACCCCGGGGAAATCATTTTGGGAAGGATTATGCAATCGCGAGGATTCGTTCGCCTCGATCCCGAAATCGGGAATGTCATGCAGCAAAGCTTTTACGTCCTTGTCGGCGTTTTGCCTATAAGCGCCGCCTCCGCACGATGCCAAACACCATACAGAACCAACGCTCAAAATGAACGCTAGAAAGCGAGGAGGCAAAGAATGAAAGAGAGAGTGCACAGTCAGCTAATGTCCCGAAACGCAAAACCTCGGACAAATCCGAGGCTTCACGAAGAAAAACTGTCGAGAACCGTTAGGCGAACAATTCAGAAACGGCTTGCGCCTTAACGAGTTCGCGGGGTTGGTTGAGGTGGTTATAAACGATTGTCTCAGGGTTAATACCGAAGGAATGGTAGATCGATGCAAGAAGTTCTCGGGGATGAACCGGTTTGTCGATGGGAGCTGAACCGGTCTTATCTGATTCACCGTGTACGTAACCGCGTTTGATTCCGGCTCCGGCGACAACTCCCGTGTAACAGTATGGCCAGTGATCACGTCCATCCGCGCTGTTGCCGTTGCCGGACGTGCTGATTCCCTTTTGAGGACTGCGACCGAACTCACCCACGCAAAGCACGAGAGTTTCGTCCAGTATTCCACGCTCATCCAAATCCGCGATGAGTCCGGAAAGCCCGGCATCAAGCATGGGAGCTGATTGATCTTTCATACGCTTGGGCAAGCCCTTGTGAACGTCCCATGAATGATTATCGGAATTGGCGACCTTGGGCCAGATCACTTCGACGACGCGAGTCCCTGCCTCGACCAGACGACGAGCAAGAAGACAACTTTGCCCAAAAGTGTTTCTTCCGTACAAATCCCGAGTTGCCTCGCCCTCCTGACCTAAGTTGAAAGCTTCGCGAGCACGACCTGAAGCTACGAGGCTTAGAGCACGATCATAATGCTCGTTCAAGTTGTATTGCTCAACCGCCTTGTCGATAACAGGCATTGCGTCGTTAATGGCATTACGCAGTTTAGCCCGCCTGTTAAGCCTTACGCCAAACATATCGGGACGCATCTCAAGATCGTCCACTCGAATCTTAGCCATTTTATTCATGTCCATATCACTACCAGGAGGATACAGGGTATATGGATCATAAGCCTTACCGAGAAAACCTGCGTCACCTCCCTTACCTATAACCCCACTTTCCTGCAATGGACGCGGAAGCATGACAAAGGGAAGCATGGGTTCGGTAGGAGGTTTTAATCGGATGATGTTTGAACCGAAATTCGGAAAATCCTTTGGACTGGGAGGTTCGAGTTGTCCGGAGGGGCTTACCTTATCAGTAGTATATCCCGTCATCATTTGGTAAATCGCCGCAGTGTGGTTGAACAGCCCCTTGGGAGTGTAACTTACCGCGCGCATCATGGTGAACTTGTCGTTCACTTGCGCAAGCTTGGGCATGAGCTCCGTAAAGTTGACCCCGGGAATCTTGGTCGGAATGGGCTTGAAAATGCTGCGCACATTGTCCGGAGCATCGGGTTTGGGATCCCATAAGTCCAAATGACTTGGACCGCCCTGAAGATAAATCATTATGACGCTCTTAGCCTTACCCCATCCGGGTCCTCCTACATGCGCGGATTTGTTTTCCGCCTTGAGCTCCAGCATCGAACCGAGTGTCAATCCAAGCATGCTGGAACCACCGACACGCAAAACGTCTCGACGGCTCATGGGCAGGTGTGCGTCGCAAAGGTCTTTTCCAAGTTCTCCGGGAATGCCAATCATGATAGTAGTCTCCGATTAAGTATTAATGTGCTTTATGTAATCTGTAGCGAAATAATGGTGAGGTCAATCTCAACGGTTGAAGAGGAAGGAAGGGGTATTGATTAGGGCCCATGCGATATCTTGGGCTCCAATCAAGCGTTTCTTAGCTAATTGGCCCTTACTCAAGTTCATGGCGCGTCGCAAGCGAGCTATATGATTAGACACTGGTACGGGTTTTTGGGCAAGGGTCAACCTACCCTGAAACTCCTTGATCCGGGGATCCGGAGGTAGAGGTCTTTGAGCTTCGGCCAAAGCCTTGGCCAACTTGATCCTTTCGGGACTTGTATTCTTGAAAGTATCCGACAATTTTTTCTTTTGCTGGGGGGATCGCTTGTCTCCTGCGACCGCAAAGATCGATTTGATTTCAGAAGGAATCCCGAAGTTTACCGGTCTAGGAGCATCCGTAACCGCAAGTCGAAAACGTCCAAGCGAATGCTGACCACTATTAAACTCCTGCTTGAGAGTGAAGGTAAGCCGGAACCCACCCTTGAACGAAAGGTTTTGCTTAGTCTGGAAGGAAGCAAAATGGACCTTGCCCATTTGAGGAGCAATCGCCCAACCATTATTTGAAGGTGCGACCTTTCCATCAATCGCCGACGCAACGGGGTACCTATTTTGGCTGAACGTTGCCAGAGCGTTTTCGAAGGATAACTTAACGGGGGATTCATTTCGATAGACTCGAATAGATTTAACGAAAACCTCACCTCCCGGACGAAAT
>CAZXKR010000043.1:0-8821 GCA_964641305.1 uncultured Puniceicoccaceae bacterium
GGAAAGGTTTGGGGGGATTCGTACCAAAACAAATAGTCGAGGGCTTTCTCCCTTAGCATTTGATGAGCAACGAATGCCCCACCCTCGAAATAGACGCCCGTGAGATCCTCCTCGGCTAGTATCTCGCGAAGCTTAGAGTAGGAATAACTGCCTCCGGAATCCAAGGGTAGTTCGCGAATCGTGACACCTGCTTCGATGAGGCGGGCACGACGAAGATCGGTCTCCGAGCTAGCTTTATCGGTAACGACAAGGGTACTTTTACTAAAGGCATCCGAATATACATTTGGCAACATTCCTGTCTCGGGAACGGAAGAGAGTTTCCCGTCTAGGATTATTCGACGAGGACACCACTCTCCACTGGGCAAGCGCGAGGTAAGGCAGGGGTCATCTACAATCACGGTTCCCGCACCTATGGCAATGGCAGGAAACAGTCTTCGCCAGCGCATGACGTCGGCACGGGCTTCGTCGCCCGTTATTACGCTGGATTGGCCATGATGTTCCGCGATCTTGCTATCTTTGGTCACAGCCAGTTTCAGGGCAAAAAAGGGCTGTTTGCGAACGATTTGATAATTGAAAATAAGATTGAGATTCAAACAGTCTTCGGCGAGCGGACCTTCGACCTTGCATACTTCGATGCCCGCTTCACGGAGTTCGTCCAAACCGCGTCCGGCATGAACGGGATTAGGATCAACTGCCCCAACCACGACTCGGCTAAAACCAGCTTTAATAATAGCTTCCACGCAGGAACCTGTTTCACCCCTTGTTGAACAGGGTTCCAAGGTAACGTAGAGCTCGGCATTTGGGGACGGTAGTCGACCAAGGTTATCGAGGGCTACGATTTCAGCGTGGGCTTCGCCCGCTCGAGCATGGTAGCCTTCGGAGACGAGTTCATCATTCTCAACGATTACTGCACCGACCATCGGGTTGGGATGGGTTTCGCCCCAAGCTTCTTTGGCAAGCTTAAGAGCACGCTCGAGGTGCCTTTCCGCTATTTCACTCACAGGGGTTCCAAGTATTGGGGTGTAAAATGTTGAGTCTAACGACTACAGTGTAAATTCAGGAGAAGGAGGCTTACTTTATCCTCGTGTGATTTGAATACCTACCGGGCAATGATCCGAACCGTGAATTTCCGGTAAGATGAAAGCTTCTCGAAGCGAGGGAGCGAGATCCTCGGAGGCAACAAAGTAATCAAGCCGCCACCCCACGTTACGGGCACGCGCTCCTGCCCGGTAAGACCACCAAGAATAGGCATCTGCCGCATCTGGATGAAAATGGCGGAAGGTATCCAGAAAGCCATCTTGAAGAAGCTTGGAAATCCCATCCCGTTCTTCATCCGTGAATCCTGCATTCATTCTGTTCGTCCTCGGATTCGCCAGATCTATTTCCATGTGAGCAACGTTTAAATCCCCGCAAAGAATCACGGGTTTCGTCTTATGAAGCTCAATAAGGTGAGACCGAAGGGCGGGATCCCAGGATTGATGTCGATAGCCAAGCCGAGACAGATCCCCTTTCGAGTTGGGGACATAGGTGTTCACTAGGTGAAAACCATCGAATTCGCAGGTAATGATACGCCCCTCTCCCGAATGCGATTCATCCCCCGGAATGTCGATGGATACGGACAGCGGTTCCTCCTTCGCGAAAACTGCCGTACCCGAATAACCGGGTTTGTCAGCCAAGTGATAGCGACGGAAAGCATACCCGAAGTCATCCTCCGGGATACAACTTGGGTTAAGTTTCACTTCTTGAAGGCAGACTATCTCGGGATTGCGCTTGCGAATGAATTCGTCGAAGCCTTTTTTTCGACAAGCTCGAAGACCATTCACATTCCAAGATATCAGTTCAATTGTAGGGGAAGCTATACACATTTGAAAAAGAATATTTTAAAGAAAGGTGGTTGGCAAGTTTACTGGAATCGAGTAACTATTTGGTCTTTAAACTACCACTCTAGCAACATCTGAATTCATGCCATCACCTACCGACATTAGAAAAGGACGCGTAATCGTATATCAGTCCGCCCCTC
Source organism: uncultured Puniceicoccaceae bacterium (assembly GCA_964641305.1). Classification (GTDB taxonomy): domain Bacteria; phylum Verrucomicrobiota; class Verrucomicrobiia; order Opitutales; family Seribacteraceae. The sequence continues at coordinate 2,021 of CAZXKR010000043.1, forward strand.
ACTTAGTCCTTGAAATGTTGCATCGTACCCAAGGTCGTCAAGCCGGCTTTGTGCAAACCACTTTGCGCAATCTGGAAAGCGGTTCCACGACTACGACAAAGTTTCGTTCCACCGACAACGTAGAGTTTCTGCACACAAATACTGTATCGCTAGAATACAGTTATCATGATGCAGATGGGTATCATTTCATGGATACCGAGAGTTACGAGGACACTCTTCTTGGCGAAGTCCTTATCGGAGATGACAAGCAGTTTTTAGTCGAAGGCAACTCCTATGACGTACTTTTGATAGAAGGAAAAGCCATTCGGTTGCAATTGCCCGCATCGGTTGAGGCAACGGTGATAGAAGCTCCCGATGCCGTGCGTGGAGACACTGCCAGCAATGTGCAGAAGCCCGTTACGATTGCATCCGGAATGGTTGTGCAAGTCCCTCTGTTCATTAAGAAGGACGAAGTCATCAGAGTAAGTACCGCGGATGGTTCTTACCTTGGTCGCGCCTAGTTGATTGGCCTACTTACCCCTCGTAGGGGAGCGTCTAGGATCGACGGTTTGCAGAAATACTGACTGCAGAAAAAGCTAGGCTACTCGCTCAACTATCAATGGCGCGGGATTCGGGCGCTTGGGAGCAAGTCGATAAGCTGCTTTGAAGTATTCCATGGCCGCCTCGAGGCGAGCTTCATCGTTGTAGTGAATTTGCATCAGTGCCTCGCCTTGTTTCATTTGCGTGCCAACCTTGCAAAGTTCAGCCACTCCGGCCGCTCCATCCATTTTGCCTTTGTCGTCAAAAGCCAACATGTGTACGCCACGAGCCAATTGCCCCGAATCAATGGTATGAACGTAACCACGTTTGGGTGCAGGAAGTTTCTTGACGTGTTTGGCTTGCGGAAGCTTTTCGGGGTCGTCGATACAATCTGTCTTTCCTCCTTGCGCTTCCACCATTTCCTTGAATTTCTCAAGAGCGGAACCGTCTTCCAAATGCTGGCGTACCGTTTGCTTGGCAGAAAGGGTTGAGCCGGCAACTCCAGCTAAACGAACGATTTCCATGCCCAATTTCATGACGAGGTCTTGTAAATCTTCGGGACCTTCCCCTTTCAGCAACTCGATGGCTTCCTTGACCTCGAGAGCAGTCCCCACGCAATTGCCGAGAGGCTGATTGGCATCAGTCACAAGAGCGACGCATCGCCTTTTCAAAGATCGACCGACTCGCGTAAGTGATCGAGCAAGCTGCTTGGCATCCTCCGGGTTCTTGATAAAAGAACCTTTTCCCCATTTGACGTCTACAACTACACCTTCTGCACCGGATGCAAGTTTCCGACTCATGGCTCCTGCCGTGATAAAAGGTATCGAGGGTATCCCTCCAATTTTCTGCCGAAGTGAGTAAAGTAAGGATTCGACAGGTGAAATTTCTTTGTGACGTTCAACAAAGATACAACCCACCTTTCTCACTTGGGCACCGAACTCGTCGAGATCGCAAGACGTCTTGACCTTGGGAATCGAAGATAACTTATTCAATCCGGAAATGAGAAACTCCTCGTCGATCCCGTTCATCATGGGCATGGCTACCCCGGCAGCTGCTGCGAGAGGACCGAGAACCAATGACGTCTTGTCACCGACACCGCCTGTTGAATATTTCTCTATTTTAGGACGAGATACGTCTTCCAGTTCGATGACCTCCCCGGACAGCATCATTTCCTCTGCAAATGTAGCTGTTTCCTGAGCGGACATCCCTTGGAAATATACCGCCATAACCCAAGCAGCTTGCTGAAACTCGGGCATCTCATCATCAAGGATCGAATCTACCAAAAAACGGATTTCGCCTTCGGAGAACTCACCTCCATCCCGTTTTTTCTCGATTAGGTAAGTGAAAGACGGTTTGGTGTTTTTACGAGATAAATTACTTGCCTTAGACATAAATAAGCCTCCAGAGACTAGGTCTAGTTGTTGCGGGGGTAGTTACAAGGTGTTATTTATTAATCGATTATGATGCAGATTGTCGAGCTTTTTTTTGCTGATCGAAAAGACCGCTTGACGCTTTCTCTTCTAGGCATTGGATAGCCGACCACATGCAAATTAGCTACGATTTGACCGGGGCGCTTGATCGCACCCTACGCGAAACCGCTTCTCGTACCGATGGATTCGACGAGGGTTTCTCTCCGGAAATACGCCCTGCCGACCTTCGTTTCGGCGATTATCAAGCCAATGGAGTTCTTCCCTTTGCCAAGAAACATGGTCTGAATCCACGAGAAATGGCCGAAAGGCTTATGGAAGCACTGGAAGAGGACGAATCACTGGATGTGGATATTGCGGGCCCGGGTTTTCTGAATTTCCGCTTCACTCCCGCCTTTAGGCTAGCTTGGTTGCTAAAATATTCGAGCGTTCGAGATTTTCGCAACGCCGTCCAATTAGGCCGAAAGTCTGTTCGAGTTGTGGTCGACTTCTCCTCCCCGAACACAGCGAAACAGATGCATGTGGGGCATATCCGTTCCACCATCATTGGTGATGTCATGGCACGCCTCCTCAACTTTGCCGGCAACGAAGTTACGCGAGACAATCACATCGGTGATTGGGGCACTCAATTCGGCATTCTCATCCTTGCGATAAAAAGATCAAAAGTCGATCTCGACGATCTTGGAGAAGACGCTATTGCCAAGCTAGAAGATTTTTACCGCGAGGGAAACCAGTTGATCGATGGAAACGACTCCCTTCGCGAGGAAGCTCGTTCCGAACTAGTTAAGCTTCAGCAAGGGGAAAAGGAAAATCTGGCTATCTGGGAAAAGGTGAATGCGATAAGCTTAGCCTCCTTTCACCAAGTTTACGATAGGTTGGGCATTGATTTCGACGAAATCCTTGGCGAAAGTTTTTACCGAGACAAAGTGGATGCCGTCTACGAGGGATTAGCCAAACACGACATTTGCGAAGAAAGCGAAGGGGCGTTGGTCGTCTTCCATCAGGAGCACAAGCGTTTTGCCAAGCAACCATTCATAGTTCGAAAGTCCGACGGCGCCAGCAACTATGCCACCACTGATCTTGCCACCGTCTGCTATCGCGCGGACGAACTAGGTGCCGAAGAGATCGTTTACGTAACGGACGGTCGTCAGCAAGATCACTTCTCTCAATTGTTTCTCACCACTGAAAAGTGGTTTGCCGCCGAGGGGAAGTCTTTGCCGCGCCTGCGTCATATTTGGTTCGGCACAATCCTAGGCGAAGACAACAAGGCTATCAAAACGCGGGAGGGACAACCCGTAAGGCTTCTTGATCTTCTCGATGAAGCCGTTTCTCGAGCAAAGGTCATCGTCAGGCAGAAGAATCCCGAACTCGACGAAACCGAGATGGAAAAGCGCGCCCGAATCATCGGTTTAGGTGCCGTTCGCTACGCCGACCTCTCGCAGGATCGTACCCTCGACTATGTGTTTTCATGGGATAAGTTGCTTGCCCTTCAGGGGAATACTGCACCCTACCTCCAGTATGCCGTCGCCCGTATCCGGAGCATTTTTCGCAAACTGGAAATCGAACCCGGTGCCGGCGAGGAGAATGCCTCCTCTCCCGTTACCGAATCCGAAAACGTTCTGGCCCGAAAGTTGATTTATTTTCCTTCCGTTCTAGAACAGACCATAGGTGAACTGAAACCGCACCACCTCTGCGGATACTTGTACGAACTGGCTACCGACTTCAGTTCATTCTACAACGCCGACAAAGTGATGGTCGATGAATCTGACGTACGAGCGCGTCGTTTGTTACTTTGTTCCAGAACATTGTTGATTCTGGAAACCGGACTGGGGTTGTTGGGGATCGAAACTTTAGCCAAAATGTGAGGTGCATTAAAGCCGACCGCCGAATCTTTGCTCTAGTACTCGAAGAATTGAATGGACTGAGCTTCCGAGCTGAACATTTTCCACTTTTGACCATCGCGCTTGAGAGTGTGGATGATGGTGACGCGATTATCGCGGAAGGCAGCGTTGCCCGAGATCTTCTGTGTCGCTTGCGTAACCTTGATTCGGGCTTCGCCCCCTCGCACATCAATGACTTCTGTCTTTTCCAAGGTGTACTTGAGGCGAAGCCGGGCGAAGATGTAACGCATCATGTCGCGAGAACTGTCGACGGTGGGGGATTCGGGATGTATCGTACCCATCGCCATAGTCAGGTTCCTCTTGGAACAGGCGTACAGATTGCTCGAAATAACATCCTTTAATTCCTTAGCTGTGGCGGGATCGACCTCTGCAGGTTCGACTTTCGGTTTGCCTCCGGGGGGTGGCGGTGCATCAGTACCGGGGGGTAGAGTGCTAGTCTCTGTGCCGACTGGTGCCGTAGTCGTAGGTTTTCCCGGAAGCGGGGAACCCGGCAGGTCCTGTGCGGAAAGACCTGAAGTCAAGGCGAAGTACGCTAAAGCAAAGGCGAAAATGTGGGATCGCAGAATATTCATATTCAAAGGATGCTAGGTCAGGAATTACGGAATACCTACAAGACACACGAGGGGGCATGTAAAGTCAAGCCTCCCAAGTAAAAGCCAAGGATTGCAGTCTTTTGATCTAAAACTACCATTCGCGACTTGTTGAAAATAAAGTCATTCAGAATTTATGACGACGGAAACCCCGATTTCTTAGAAAAAATAATGATTTTCGTAAAAAAAGAACAGTTCTAACTACGAAACTTAATCGTTCAGCTAAATGATTTTCCGCAACCGCAAGTCGATTGAGCATTGGGATTGCGAATCTCGAACCCCTTGCCCGCCAATCCGTCGTCGAAGTGAACCTCGGAACCACCAAGATAGGTCAAGCTGTCGGTGTCGATGGCGAAAGTAACCCCGTTGGATTCTTGCACTTTGTCACCATCCTTGGGCTTGTCGAAGCTCATTCCGTACTCGAAACCGGAACATCCGCCTGGTTCGACGAAAATACGCAGCATTTTGGAAGCATCCCCTGCTTCGGTACCCATTTCGCGAACTCGCGTCGCGGCTTGGTCGGTTAACGTTATCATTTATTTACAATGCATTTAACTTTGGCATTAGTCAACGCAAGGCGTAGTGGTTTGTTCACCCCGAAATCCCGAGGGAAGAAACAACAAGTAAGCGTATCTCGCGCCAATTGAAGACGGAACGCTCGCTTTTTTGCGAAGGTTCTTGCCTTATCCGTGTGGTTTTCCCTATACAAAAGCTAAGCAATATAATCGGAATCAGTGAAACACATTTTCAACGAAGTACACTACGAGCTCACTCATAAAATAGCTGAGGGCGGTATGGGCATGGTCTACGAAGCCGTGCAACAAGGAATTGGCGGTTTCCGAAAGGTTGTAGCCATCAAGCTGATTCGAGAAGAATATTCTGCCATCGAGGAGTTTCGTAACAATTTCATCGGCGAAGCCAAACTGGTGGCCGACCTCATCCACACCAACATCGTGCAAACCTACCACCTCGGCAAGATCGGTGAGCAATACTTCATGACCATGGAGTTTGTCGACGGGTGGAATTTGGAGGACCTGTTGGATCGACATGTAGAGACCGAACAATACATTCCCGCCGATTTGGCTGTATTCATCGTTTCCCGCATTGCTCGAGGACTTGGGTATGCCCATCGAAAACGCGACGACCAGAATCGATTGCTCGGCATCGTGCACCGCGACGTAAATCCTAAGAACATCATGATGGCCAAGGAAGGAGACGTAAAGTTGACCGACTTCGGCATAGCCAAGGCCTTGGACATCATGTACAACAAGGAAGGGGAAGTTATTGCGGGAAAGGACGAATATCTTTCCCCCGAACAAGCTCGTTGCGAGGTCACCGACCACAGAGCCGATCTCTTCTGCTGTGGCATAGTCATGGCGGAACTCCTCTTGGGCTACAACCCCTTCGAAGCAATGGAATCCGAGGAAACAATCAAGAATATCCTCGAAATGGAAATTCCGAATTTCCCCGAACTGCGACCCGACATTGAACCGAAGCTCAACGAGATTCTGCACATGGCCCTGAAGAGACCTCGTGAAGAACGCTATCAATCGTCCGAAGAAATGCTTACCGAATTGGAAAGTTTCATTTACGGTAAAGGCTACGGTCCCACCAACGAAAAGCTTGCCGCCTATGTCCACGACCTGTTCGGCGACGACGGTCAAAACGCCGCCCTTAGATGGCATCGTGGCGAAACGCCTTTTCCCGAGGTTTAAGCAATCCTTTCGTTTGCCTAGGCAAACCATACAGCCCGCCCAAAGTAATGGCCAGCCAATCACAAGGTCTTCGCCAAGTTCAAAAGCAGACCCAGAATCTCGTTCTGGCTCCACAACTTCGTCAGTCCTTAAAAATCCTCCAAGTTCCTGCTCAAGAACTGCGAACAGCCATACTTGAAGAACTTGAGACCAACCCGGTGCTGGAGGAATTGGCTGGAAACGACGAAAGCCTCGACGCCGAGGTTGCGGAACAGGACTCTCCCGAATCCCCAGACGAAAACCTAGGTAGCGAAGAAATCGGAGACGCTCCCCAAGCAGAAGCGGAAAGCGAGGTTAATTCCGATAACGCCGACGACACGGATGCGGAGTTAACCGAAAACCTCGAGGAAATGGACTTTGACGACGAGTTCGCCGTCCTCAACGAAATGCAGGAAGACCTTCGCGAGCATTACGAGGCGGAATACGAGGGAGAGGCGCAACTGGCCAATTCACAAGCCGATCAAAAAAGACAGTTTTTCTTCGACTCGCTTGTCGAGGAAACTTCCTTGCAGGAACACTTGATGGGCCAGTTGAAGCTGACTGACATCTCCAAGGAGGAGCTCGAGGCAGCTCGCTACCTAGTCGGAAGTCTTGATGAAAACGGATTTCT
>CAZXKR010000044.1:0-8518 GCA_964641305.1 uncultured Puniceicoccaceae bacterium
GGCGGTCTTCTGGACGATGAATCGAACCAAAAGTTTTCGCAAGCGATCGAGAAATTCGAACTTGCTCCGATTACGGGTTCCCTCAGCGTGGACGATGGAAGATTTTCAACCGACGTAAGCATTCCCTTGAAAACAATCAAGGCGGGCGTTGATTACTTCGAGAGCGAAAAGGCAGCTTTAGTACCGGAAGCGATTCCAGACGAAACTCCTGCACCCTCGCCGAAATTGGAGGAATAGACAGAGAAGGAAAAAGAAAACTATTTCTCCTCGCAGATTTTCTTAAAGTAAGCCGTCACTAACTGCCTCATTCGGGGCATAGCAGCTTGAGCGGTTTCGTTTACTTCTTCGTGTGAGAGAGGTTGACTGGAAATGCCGGCCGCTAAGTTGCTGATGCAGGAAAGCGCTGCTACTCGTAGACCGGAAGCATTAGCCACCATTGCCTCGGGTACGGTGGACATGCCCACGGCATCTGCACCCAGCTTGCCTAAAGCACGAATTTCAGCAGGAGTTTCAAAGGCGGGTCCCGAGAGAGCAAGATAAACGCCTTGTTGCGGAGGCGAGTCTGCTTCCTCGCCGGCTGCGAGGAGTTTTTCGCGAAGGGAAGAATCGTAGACCTGAGTCTGGTCGGGGAAACGAGGTCCCAGAAAAGGGTCGTGAGAACCTATAAGAGGATTGCCCGGCATCAGGTTAATATGATCGGTCACGACCATGAGATCGCTGGGTGCAAAGGCTTTATTGATGCCACCCGCGGCATTGGTTAGAAGCAGTGTTTTAACGCCAAGGCTTTTGGCTATACGGACAGGAGCAACGACAGGTTCCCATCCCTCACCTTCATAGAAGTGGCGACGACCTTGAAAAATAAGGATTTCCGTTCCCGCGACTTCGGCGAGCAGCAACTGTCCCGCGTGACCTTCTACAGTGGAAGCTCCCAAGCTGGGAATTTCGCCGTAAGGGATTGTTCCAAGAACAGAAAAGGATTCGCCGACTTCACCCCATCCCGAACCGCAAACCATGGCATGTTGAGGTTTGGCTTCCGGCCAACGGGAAGTAATAGCTGCATGGGGGTTATGAAGGCTCATGACATTGGGATTCACTCGTCCAAGGCGTAAGCGAGTTCAGTTTCACCGCGACGAATGACGAGTTGGTTGGCTCCGTCCTCATGTTCCGTGGGTTCGGTATGCCCCACGACTTTCGCTTCAATGTCGAAGCCATTGGCGACGGCGATAACGTCGTCGGCTGCCTTTGGTTCACAGAAAACCTCGAAGCGGTGACCGAGGTTGTAGACGCGATGCATTTCGCGATCGGTGGTGCCGGAAGCCCGTTGAATTTCGCGGAAGAGAGATGGTATGGGAAAGAGGTTGTCCTTCACGTGCTTGACACCGGAACCGAAGCGTAGGCACTTTGTCTGACCACCTCCCGAGCAATGGACGAGACCGGAAATGGCGGAGCGCATCTCGGCAAGCAAGACTTTGACTACGGGCAAGTAGGTTCGCGTAGGGCTCAAGAGAGCTTGCCCTACAGTAAGGGAAGAGTCGGGAAGAGGATCGTTCATGCGGTAAGGACCGCAATAAGCAAGTTCGTTTGAGGTATGGGGGTCCACAGTCTCGGGATATGTCTCTCGATAGTGAGAAGAGAGCATTTCGTGTCGAGCGCTAGTCAATCCATTGCTTCCTATGCCACTGTTATCAACATTCTCGTAAGTGGATTGCCCGGTTGAGGACAATCCTACAATGGCTAAGCCCGGATGGATGTTTGCGTTATCCAATACCTGAGACCTAGGCATAACAGCAACAGCACAGGAATCGACGGCAACGGTTCCGGTAAGATCTCCGACGTCTGCAGTCTCGCCCCCCCCGCTGATGATTTCCACGCCCAGTGACCGCAGAATGGCCAAAAACTCTTCGGTCCCCTCAATCAGAGCGGCGAGAGCGTCCCCCGGGAAATTGCGGGCGTTACGATTAACTGTACTGGAAATAACAATGTTATCCGTGACGCCTATGCAGGCGAGGTCGTCGATATTCATGACGATGCTGTCTTGGGCAATGCCTCGAAAGACACCGGGATCACCTGTTTCACGATAGTGAAGGTATCCAAGAATGGATTTTGTGCCGGCGCCGTCCGAATGTATGACGCAGCAAGAATCGGGATTTCCTGTTAGCGAATCTTCGGTAACCTTGCAAAATGCCCCCGGGAAGAGACCGTGATCCAATTTGTCCACCACTGCATGAACCTCGGCCTTCGACGAGGAAACACCGCGTTGAGAATATCGATCTTCAGCAGGTGACTGTGACATATCCGTAGATATTGTCTTTTTGAAGGGGGAGTGAAAGGATAAACATTATAGTTTGCCAAGGGCTTTGCAGAATTCAGCGAAAGCCTTGGCTTGTTCACGAATTCGCTTTCCATAATCACTTGCCTCCAATCCACCCGATTGCTCCATGACCGATCCAACCGCAGGGATAAAAACGCGGCGAGGAAAGTTTAGGGCATTGCGATAGCCAAACACTTGTTGCAAGTGCTCGACAGGGCGAAGGCCACCGAACTGTCCAGCTGAAATTCCAATGTAACTGACGGGACGATCTTCAAAGCTTTCGGGAAAAGGTAGCATATCTATGAAGAGCTTAAGCGCTCCGGACATACTTCCATTGTATTCGGGGGTAACTACAAAAAGACCGGACGATGCAAGAATCTGCTCCGTAAACTCGACGACGCGAGGAGGTTTTTCGACATATGCGTTCGGCGAAAAAGTTTCGGGTGGTAGATCGGCAATGTCCAGAACACGGTTATTGATGCCAAGTTCGTCATAGACTTTGGCGACAAAGGCGGCGACTTGAGCAGAAACACTTCCGGTGCGATTGGTCCCAATAATAATAGTGATCATGACGAACAGTCTTCAATGAGGCTTAGAAGCTCGTGGTGTTCTTTAGCAATTGGAACTTCTGGATAGTCCGCGGCAAGAGAGTGAGGAGGACGAAAGAAAATGCAGTGCTCGGCGGTCTTAAGCATACCGAGGTCGTTGTAGCTGTCGCCGCCGGCAATAACTTCGAAGTTAAGCTTTTGTAGATATTGTACGGTCTTCCTCTTGTGGTCGGCGATCCGAAGGCAGTAATCGGAGATGGTTCCGTCTTCATCTACTTTGAGTTCATGGCAAAAAAGCGTGGGATATCCAAGCTGTTTCATGAGAGGGTTAGCAAATTCACGAAAAGTGTCCGAGAGAATGACAAGCTCGTGGGTCGAGCGAAGTTTGTCGAGAAATTCGAGTGCACCCTGCAAAGGGCTTAAAGTCTTAATCACCTCTTGAATTTGGTTCAGAGTGAAACCATGCTCGGCCAGAATATCTAACCGGTAACGCATAAGTACGTCGTAATCCGGTTCGTCTCGAGTGGTACGCTTAAGAGCTTCTACCCCTACTTTTTCGGCAAATGCTATCCATATTTCGGGAACAAGCACTCCTTCGAGGTCAAGACATACAACCTGCATGACCTATAATTGTTCAGGGAAGCGAGGTTTCGCCCATGAGGTAACGGTCGCATTCCCTCGCCGCTTCACGACCCTCGTTGATGGCCCAAACTACGAGTGATTGCCCGCGACGCATGTCACCTGCGACAAATACACCTTCCACGCTCGTTTCAAATTTACCATAATCCGCCCGCACATTGGAGCGATTGTCGCGCTCAAGATCGAGTTCCTCGGCAATGGAGTCTTCGGGACCCAGAAAACCCATAGCAAGAAAGGCGAGCTGGGCAGGGATTTCACGTTCACTGCCCTGAACTTCCTGAGGAGAAAAGCGACCGTTTTCTTCCTTCCATTGAATATCGCAGATCAGGATTCCGCGGAGAGCACCATTGTCATCGCCAAGAAACTTTTTGGTAGAAACAAGATATTGCCGAGGATCCTGACCGAAAACTGCCTTCGCTTCTTCTTGGCCATAGTCGAGAGCGTACACTTTAGGCCATTCGGGCCAAGGGTTTCCTGCATCACGTTCGACTGGTGGCTTGGGCATGATTTCCAACTGCGAGATGCTGTTGCAACCGTGACGCATGGAGGTTCCCACGCAGTCGGTCCCAGTATCGCCGCCGCCAATGACAACGATGTCCTTGCCTTTGGCTGCGTTCTCAAAAGAAGTTGCGTCCTTCGCCTCTAGGAGACCTTGCGTATTGCGTGTAAGAAACTGCATCGCAAAGTGGACGCCATCGAGATCCCGACCTTCGACGTCAAGATCACGAGGTTTGGTTGCGCCACAGCACAGCACGATGGCATCAAACTCATCAGTGAGTTGCTTGGCAGGAAAATCCTTACCGATTTCTACTGAGGTCTTGAAGTCAATGCCTTCTGCAGTCATGAGATCCACTCGTCGCTGAACGATAGATTTTTCGAGCTTCATGTTTGGAATACCGTACATCAAGAGTCCACCAATTCGGTCGTCACGTTCGAAGACGGTGACCGCGTGCCCAGCCTTATTGAGTTGATCGGCGGCAGCCAAACCAGCGGGTCCGGATCCGACAACTGCTACTTTTTTTGATGTACGAACCTTCGGTGGAGCAGGCGTTACCCAGCCTTCCTCGAAGCCTTTGTCGATGATGGCGCACTCGATGCTCTTGATGGCAACGGGAGGTTCGATCACGCCCAAAACGCAGGAACCTTCACAGGGAGCGGGACAAACACGACCCGTGAATTCGGGAAAATTGTTCGTTTTGTGGAGACGGTCAAGTGCCTCTTTCCACTTTCCCTTGTAGACGAGATCGTTCCATTCAGGAATGAGGTTATTTATAGGACATCCACTAGCCATATTGCTAAGCAGCATACCCGTGTGGCAGTAAGGGGTTCCACAGTCCATGCAGCGAGCCCCTTGCGTAACGACCTTATCCTCCTCGAAAGGTTCGTGGATTTCTCCCCAGTCCTTAATACGTTCGAGAGGAGGCCGGTCGGGTATCGGTCTGCGCTCGTATTCTATGAATCCAGTGGCTTTACCCATGAAACGAAATAACTAAAGTTGAATGGAATAGAACGGAGTCAAGACCCTGGATTAGTGCCCAGCGGCGACGTTTTCCTGAAACGCGGCTTGTATGGCGTCGTCGCCTTCGAGCCCTCGGTCCTCTGCCCGCTTCATGGCATTAAGGACACGTTCAAAGTCTTCCGGCAAGATCTTGACAAAATTTTCGAGGAATGAATTCCAATTGGAGAGGATTGATTGCCCATGTACGGAAGCCGTGTATTTGACATGACTTTCAATGCGGGCGCGAACGGCAGCGATTTCACCATCTTCGCATTCCATAAGCGGATAAACTTTCACCATCTCATGGTTTAGGCGCTTATTAACGAAATCGCCTTCTAGATCGAGTACATAGGCGACGCCACCCGACATTCCTGCACCAAAGTTACGCCCTGTCCGGCCAAGACAAATAACCTGCCCGCCAGTCATGTATTCGCAACCGTGATCGCCGATACCCTCGACAACTGCTTCAACACCCGAGTTCCGAACACAGAAGCGTTCCCCTGCCACTCCCGCAATGTAAGCTTCGCCACCAGTGGCTCCATAAAAACAAACATTCCCGGTAATAATGTTTTCTTTAGCGACGAATGGAGAATCGTCGGTGGGTTTTACGATAACCTTGGCTCCCGAAAGTCCTTTACCGCAGTAATCGTTGGTATCTCCGGAAACGGTAAAGGTCATACCTTTGGGACAAAATGCCGCTAGGCTCTGGCCGGCTGATCCTGTGAGATTGATTTTTATGGTGTCCTCAGGCAAACCGTCTTCGCCATAACGACGGGAAACTTCCGCTCCGGTGAGGGTTCCGACAACGCGATCGGTATTTACTACGGGAAGGTTGATTTCGACTGGAATTTTATTTTCCAACGCAGGAGTTGCCCGGTCGAGAACTTCTCGATTGTCGAGAGCCATCTCCAATAGATGATCCTGCTTCATTTGGCAATATGTGCCTACTTCGGGGCCAATGACCGGCTTGTATAGTATTTTAGAATAGTCGAGACCCTTGTACTTTGAGTGATCGGTTATCTTGCACATCTGCAATTTATCAACCTCACCTACCATCTCGTTTATCGAACGGATGCCGAGCTTGGCCATTATTTCGCGAACCTCCTGAGCGACAAAATTCATGAAGTGGACAACGGCATCTGCTCCACCTCGAAACTTCTTGCGAAGAAGTGGGTTCTGAGTCGCAACACCGACAGGGCATGTGTTCTTGTGGCAGACTCGCATCATAAGGCAGCCCAGAGCAACAAGCGGAGCTGTCGCAAATCCGAATTCCTCCGCTCCGAGGAGACATGCGATCGCGACATCGCGGCCTGTCTTTAGTTGACCATCGGTCTCCACTACAACGCGACTACGAAGATCATTGAGCAAAAGCGTCTGGTTAGTTTCCGCAATACCAAGCTCCCATGGTGCTCCGGCGTGCTGAATAGAGGAACGTGGAGAGGCTCCTGTTCCGCCATCGTATCCTGAAACAAGTATGACATCTGCCTTGGCTTTGGCTACACCTGCAGCGATGGTCCCTACTCCGACGGCAGAGACCAACTTTACATTGATTCGGGCTTTGTGGTTAGAGTTCTTTAAGTCATGGATGAGTTCGGCGAGATCCTCGATCGAATAAATGTCGTGGTGGGGCGGTGGGGATATAAGACCTACGCCCGGAGTGGTACCACGGGTTTTGGCGATTGGTGGCAAAACTTTGTGCCCTGGTAATTCACCCCCTTCACCAGGTTTGGCACCCTGTACGATTTTGATCTGAATCTCGTCCGCATTGACGAGGTAGAAACTCGTAACTCCAAAGCGTCCGCTGGCCACCTGTTTGATTGCCGAGCGCCGGCTATCGCCATCCGCATCAGTTATAAAGCGATCCACATCCTCTCCGCCTTCTCCCGTATTCGACTTTCCGCCAAGACGATTCATGGCAACAGCTAAGGCTTCGTGGGCTTCCTTGGATATTGAACCATAAGACATTGCACCAGTCTTGAAGCGTTTTACGATTTCACTGGCTGGCTCAACCTCTTCTATGGGTATGGCCTTAGACTCATCGAACTTAAACTCCATCAATCCCCGTAATGTAAATGTTTCCCGAGATTGGTCGTTGATGATGTCGGAATATTCTTTGAAGACTGCAAATTCACCGAGGCGGGTTGCTTGCTGAAGCTTGTGTATCGTAACAGGATTGAAAAGGTGCCGCTCCCCTTTGGCTCGCCATTGGTAAATTCCACCTGGGTCGAGAGGAGCTGCCTTCTCATCGGAGCGTTGAGCGAAGGCATTATTATGAAGTTCGCGGATGTCCTCCGAAAGCACATCAAGTCCAATACCTTCGACCCGAGAAGCAGTATTCGTGAAGTATTTATCGACGACTTCCTGATTCAAGCCGATGGCTTCGAAAATCTGGGCACCTCTGTAGGAGGCAACGGTCGAAATACCCATTTTCGACATAGTCTTTACGACACCGTTGAGATTGGCCTTTAGAAAATTCGATGTGGCTTTTGCAGGATCAAGATCAAGATCACCTTCCTCAATGAGGTATCGTACGCTCTCAAGAGCAAGATAGGGGTTGATTAGGTCAGTACCATAGCCGAGCAGCAAAGCATAGTGATGAACCTCGCGAGGTTCGCCTGATTCAAGAACAATTGAAACTTTTGTGCGCTTCCCATTTTCTATCAAGTGCTGATGAAGACCTGAAACTGCCAACAATGCAGGTATTGGAGCCTTCTTCGGTCCTATGTCACGATCTGAAAGAATCAAGAGGTTTACCCCTTTATCAATCGCGGAATCACAGGCCGAAAACATTTGATCTAAAGCTTTTTCGACATCCAACCCTTCACTCTGGGCTTGCGGTTCGAAGAGAATTGGAATCGTGGCGGAATTAAAACCCTCGACTTCGATTTCGCGCAATTGTTCGATCACAACATCATCGACTAGTGGCGTATCGAATTTAATCATTCGGCAACTGTCTTGGTTCGGGAGTGTAAGGTCGCCTTCCGATCCAACGAAACTTATCGTTCCGGTTACAAGCTCCTCGCGGATTGGGTCGATGGGAGGATTCGTAACCTGAGCGAATAGTTGCTTGAAGTAGTTGTAGAGGCTTTGCGACTTGTCGGAAAGCACGGCTAGCGGAGCATCGTTGCCCATCGAACCTAGCGGTTGCTTGCCCGATTCTGCACTCGGGCCGATTAGGAATCGTATGTCTTCAAAAGTATATCCAAAGGCCTTTTGGCGAGATAGGATGGTGTTGAAATCGTCGTTAGTATTGGTTCGCGGGATAGGTAAATCCTTTGAATCAACGAGATTCTTCTTCAACCACTGCCCGTAAGGTGCTAACTTTGCGACTTCTTCTTTAAGTTCCGAGTCTTCGATAATGCAGCCGGCGTCCATGTCGACGAGAAACATACGACCCGGTTCGAGACGACCTTTCTTGACGATGTCTTTTTGTTGCACAGATCCCAAGACTCCAACTTCGGAGGAAAGAATGACTTTATCGTCAGCCGTGACGTAATAACGTGAAGGGCGCAAACCGTTACG
>CAZXKR010000045.1:0-8413 GCA_964641305.1 uncultured Puniceicoccaceae bacterium
TCGGCAACCTTCTTGCCATCGGCGGCATTCCACAAGCGCACGACGGTAGTTCCATCCGAAGTGGCAATTCGCTGACCATCGGAAGAAACCGCAAGCGAAAGCACGGGAACGCCCACGCTAATGCTTCGAATCGCAGTACCCCCTTCGGCATTCCAAATTCGAGTGGTGTTGTCCTTCGCTCCGGAAATAAGTTGTTTGGGATCGGTGGGCATCGCCAAAAGAGTTGTGACGTCCCCGGTATGCCCCTTCAGTTCCTTATGCATCTTGACCTCGCCGCCCGGCTCTGTCGGAAGCTCCCAAACTCGTATGACCTTGTCGACATGAGCGGAGGCTAACCACTTGTCGCCTTCACCCAACATTGCGACTGCCCCTGCAGCCTGCTCGTGAACGGTCTCGGCAGCTAATTTACCATCGGTCACATTCCAAACTCGGACAGAACCGTCCGTTGCACCCGAAACAAGACGCGAAGAGTCAGCGGAGAAGGCAAGACCCTTGACCGGCGGTTGTTGCTTCTCCAGCCCTCGGATACGTTTACCTTGAGAAATATTCCATAGGCCCGTCTGGTTGTTCTCCTCCGCCACGGCAAGCCATTTACCATCGGGGCTCACGGCACGAACGCCATCCAAAGACTTGACCGTAAATTCCTTTTTCTTAGCGGGAGCCGATCTTTGCCAAAGTTTAACGACCCGAAAACCACCCGAGGCCAGAAGGCGGCCATTGGGATGAAAGGCCAGAGCGTTGACCACGTCTAGATGAGCCGCATCGTTTGCACCGTAGAATCCGTGCTTGGCCAGCGACGGATCGGTAAGGTTCGTTACCATTTTACCGACAGTCGCATCGTAGAGATGGATTTGGTTGCCGCGACCAGCGGCGGCAAAACGCCCATGAGGACCGGCGGCAACAGCATAAATGGGAGGTGTTTCTCGACGGTAGGATTGCCATACCACTGGTTTCGCAGCTCGCATCTCTCCTTTGGCGCCCTGCTCGATCCACAACTTGAGCAATCCGAGCTCCTCGGACTTCAAGTTCTTGGCACCGACCTTGTTCTTGGCGGGGGGCATAACGGGATCATCGAGATGGGCGGCAATCGTGAAAATAAAACTATCCTTGGCGTTTCCCGGCTCAACGAAAGACCCGTCGTCGTTACCCTTTCTTATATCTGCAGGCGTCTCCAAGATAACATCGCCCTTGGAGCGAGTACGATTGTGACAAGCCAAGCAATTGCTTCGCAACATGGGCAAGATTTCGGACTGGAAGTCGACTGGTTTGTCTCGCTTGACCTCCTTGACTTCCAAGCCAGCCCCGAAGGCGTTTCCGCAAAGCAAAATGGAAGATGAAACGAGCGTGAAAATTTTCATATTTTAATTAAGTACTTAACCGAAAAATAAATTCTTACAAAGACCCGATCCTTAACCTGGTTTCTTCTCGGGAGCTGCTTCTACCTTCAAAACAAATGAGTCCTTGAAGGTGACGTTTTGGTTATTGAACTTCAAGGTTCCTTGAAGTTGGCACTCGTAATCGCCTGCCGCAGTGGCGGTGCTACTGGAGAGTTCCAAAGTAGCTCCGTAACCATCCTTGACGACGTTGAAAGCTTTGGCGGAAATTCCCTTGGCTCCCTTAGGCGGAAGGACCTTGAAACTGACTTGGTCGGAAAAACCGAAGAGACGAGTGATTGCAACGTCGAGCGACAGCTTATCACCTGCCTTAACGGTTAGAGCACCCAAAGGTTTCACTTCGACAGGCGCATTACGTACTTTCAGGGTAAATGGGTTGGTAAAAAGGGTTACCGTTAGTTCTTTGGGTTTCTTGAAGGCATCGTTAATCGTCTTGGCCAAAGCATCGACTTTCTTCTTCTTCGCTTCCAACTTAGCCGTCTCGGAAACTCCGGCCTTCTGTTTTTTGTCAGCTTCCGCCAGAGTCTTTTCTGACAAGGGGAGCGACTTTATCAAATCGGCAAGCTTTTGCTCGGCTGGCTTCAATCGCTCGGCGACAAGTTTGTCCAAGGCAAGTTTCAAATCGTTGGCGGCTTTTCGCTTTCCGGATGAATCCTTTTGAGCCGCGTCCTTTTCAGGTTGAGGCTTTCCCGCGTCAGCAAGAATGCCCTTGGTTTTTTCCTCAGCCTTCTTGGCTAGGGTTTCCGCCAAATCATAGGCGGCTTTGGCCTTGCCGTGATCGGCCTTTGTGCGAGCTAGTTCGGTTTCCCCCGCCTTTTGGGCAGCTTTGCCTTGATCCAACTTCTTTTGGGCTTCATCGAATACCTTCTTGGTTTCCACTCCCTTTGCTTTGGCAACCTTCAGTTGCTCATCCACCTTCTTGGCGTCCTCCGTTGCCTTTTTAGACTCGTCCTCGGAAACCATCTTGTATTTCCCCTTCACCTGAGCGGAACAAAAAAGCGGGAATTCCCCCACGGGAAGCTTAGCTGTTGCGAGATTCAACTCGAGAACCCCTTCATTCTTCTTCTTGGGATCGATATTGATCTCCTTGACTTTAGAAAATCCGGAATGACCGTAGACCTTGACCTTGGTAGCGGCCTTGAAATCGTCTGTCGATTTTAGCTTAACCGGAATTTTGATGATTCCCGATACGGCGGTTTCGAATACTCGCGAATCGGAAGATGGTGCATCCTTGAGTTTATTGGCGGCAACCAGTTCAACCCTACGGTGCTCAAGTTCGGCCTTCCTCCCGTCTTGGGCGGCTTTCGCAGATGCCAAATCGGCTCGAACCTTGTCGGCGGCAGTTCGGGCGGTGGTTACCTTTTTTTCGACCTGCTTTACCGCAGCCGTCAGGGTGGCAATCTCTTGAACGGCTTTCTTAAGATCGGCTTCCAGTTTAGCGAGTTCCTTTCCGTCGGTATCGGACTTGGTCTTGGCTTCGGTCAAAGCTTTTGCCGCAGTAGCCATCTTTTGGTTCGCCGGATTGAGCTTTGCATTGATTAATTGCTCATGAGCCGTCTTGGCAACTGCCGCCGCCTTGCGCTTGGCATCGGCGTCCTGTTTGGCCTTCAGCTTTTCGGGTTCCGCTTTCTTTGCATCTTTCTGAACGGACGAAAAGAGAGCCTCTGCAGTCTTGGCCACCTTCTCCGCAGCATCTAAGGAAGCCTTGGCTTTGGCCACCTCTGCAGTAACCGCCTTTTGGGCAGCGGTAGTCTTCTTGCTTTCGGCATCTGCCTTTGTGAGAGTCGATTTGGCTTGAGCCAGCTTTTCCTTGGCTGTCTTGATACGGTTTTCGGCAAGGTCCGCCCTTACCTTCTCCTTGTCTTCCAGTTCTTTCTTTTTCGCGGCAAGTTCCTGCTCCGCTTTACTTTCTGCATCTACGGGAGCCTTCAACTTGGCTTGGGCATCCACCGCTTTTTTATCCGCCTCTTGAGAAGCTTTCTCCGCGCTCTCCACGGCCTTTTGGGCAGTCTCGGCCAACTTGGCATCGTCGAAAACGACACTCACGGGGGTATTCTCACGTCCCACTACGGCCAGAGGAGTCTTCTGGACGACTTGGATGTGCGACACCGCTATCTTGGCCTGTGTGTCGTAAGAACTCCAACATACGTCCGCAAATCGACAATCCCTGCGAACATCCTTGCCGCCCACCTTTGACTTGCCTGCGATCGAGAATAAACCATCCCAATCGGTCGACTTGTCGGAAGCTTGAAAAAGAACAGTCACTGAATCCGAGCCCTCAGGTATCCGTTTCGGGGAGTAGGAAATGAAAGCCGGCAATCCCACGACCTCCAAATCGATGGATTCCTTAAAGCCATCTCGCCTTAGAGCCAGAACCTTTACGGGAAAAGCCTCACCCTTGCGAATAGTAGGCGATTTCACGAAAACTGGACCGGAATTATTGTTCACAGGAGGAGGAAGCATGCCATAGGCCGCTAGACGAAAATCGGGCAACTCCTTGCGAATGGAAAGCCGATAGACGTTCAAAGGATCGGACGAGGAGTTGAACAGGTCGTAAACTAGGATTCGGTAATCTGCATCCGCGGAAGCCTCAAAACGTAAAGAAGGATCGCGAGTCGAGATGTCAAAGATTTGTCCGCCCAAGGTGGAGGCGGTTTCCAGGGATTGACCAATTTCCTTGGCGGTTTCATTGCCATCGGCCTTCTTGGTCAACTGCTCCAGAAGTAGGAACGCATGGGAAGGACGCCCTAAACGCTCCGAAAGAATTTCTATACGGTAAGTGTCTCCCTTCTTCGCGCTGAAGCGGATCCTGTCCTTGTCGGCGGCAGGATAAAATTTACCTACGAACTCACAAGGGACGTTAACCACCTGCGCTTTTCCCGGAAGGTCATTATCGGATTCTGTCTCGAAAATCGGATTATCGACTCCGTAACCGATGAAAGCGGCGGTCGAAGTACCTTGCGTTGACTTGAGCCTGTATTCGAGGTGATCGAGAGCTGCCCGACGGGGATCGAGATAGTCAGTCAATTTCAATTTCGTGCGAGAATCTCCAGCGGGAAGTTGTACCTGTATTTCCTTTTTTTCGAGGAGCTTTCCTTTTTTTGTCTTCCATTCGGATGGTTGTCCACCGGGCAAGTTGCGTCCATAGACGGTGAATTTTGCATTCGTTCCCGCCTTGCCCAAAGGAGGATATACCATATCGATACGCGCTCTAGTCGTAACCGAGAGTCGGTATACGTAGTCATCGCCACCTTTGTACAGAAAATCGTTAAGACGTACGAAGAAGTCGCCATCAGCTGTAGCGGTAAAGTCCAATAAACCACCCTGAAGGTCATTGTCGAGTTGCAATCCGGAGGCATCGAAAAGGGCAGTTGATGGCATAAGCTTGGAGTCTATGTCCTTGGTCGAAATCTCAGCCAATATTCGCTGGCCCTTCTTGGCGGCGAACTTGAACCATCCGTATTTCCCGGCAGGAGCCTTTCCAAGAGCAGTTTGCCCAACTTCCATCTCAAAAGGTTTTTCCATCGAGGCGCCTCCGGCACCGGCTTCGACTTCGGGTAAGTCGCCAACGACGAAGGAACGGTAGTTCGATGCACCGAATTTGCCGCCGCCGACCCAAGCCTTGTGGATGCCAAGAGGTGCGTCGCCGGCAACTTTTACGAGAAATACGTTGGGCACGATTTCGCCATCTTCATTTTTCTTAGGCTCGGCCTTTAGGGCATCATGGGAAAACTTCATCCACTTCAAGCCCTCCAGATCAGCTCCGGCGATCACCACCTCCAAGTCAGTACCCTTAGTGGCTGAGGGCGGGTAGAGTCGGTCGAATCGGGTTGAAGGCAATTGGCCGAAAACATCCGAGATAAAAATGGAAAAAAGGGAGAAACAGCAGATTCGAAGCATGTGATTCATAAGTGGCTAAAGTTTCTTGAGCAAGTACGAGCGAGTCAATGGAAACGCCAGATGATTGAACCTTTTTTCAAGAGAGGTTAGTGCGAAAACTAGGAAAATAGTTCATCGATCGGTGCCCCGAAAGGCAGAACGGGAACGGGACGACCACCATGATCGAGGTAATGCTTGTTGTAGTCGATGCCGAGATGCCGATACATCGTGGCCAACACTTCTTGAGGTTGCACAGGGCGTTCCTTGGGTTCGGCGCCTTTCGAATCGGATTCACCGATGACCCGCCCGCCTTGGATGCCTCCACCGGATACGGAAGCGCTGAATACGTTCGGGTAGTGGTCGCGCCCTCCCGTGGAATTCACCTTGGGTGTACGGCCAAACTCTCCCCATGCCACGACCATTACGTTATCGGACAAACCACGATCCTCAAGATCCTGCAACAAGGCGGAATAAGCTTGGTCCCACCTCGGAAGGAAACCGTCGCGCATGGTCTCGTATCCTTTGACGTGCGTATCCCACCATCGCAGGTCGACAGTCACCAGACGTACGCCGGCCTCGACCAATCTTCGAGCCAAGAGCATTCGCTGGCTCCATGCGGGTACTCCGCAACGATCCGGGGTGGGTGCCTTGTAGGCAGGCATGAAACCGTAGCGTTCGCGAAGTTTTCGTGGCTCGGCATCGAGATCAAAGGCATCCCGAGCCTTAGGGCTAGTCAGGATATCAAAGGCTTGTTGATTAAAACCATCGGCGGCTTCCATGGAACCCGAAACATCGACCTCGCGCCGAATATCGTCGAAAGATTTGAGAAGTCCCTTACGGGAATCAAGTCGGTTCAGCGAAAGAGAATCCCCCAAGGAGAAATTCGGAAGATTGAAAGGACCTTCGACGGCAGGATCGGCCTGTGTCTCGAACGGGGCGTATTTTTTTCCCAGGTAAGCGGGATCGACACCGGGCAGACGCTTGGGAATCATGACGTAGGGAGGCAAATCGGGATTCAGGTGCCCCTGTTGCTCGGCCACGATCGACCCGCAGCTCGGGTAAAAGTTCTCGTTGGGGTTCCCCTTGCTTGGCGGATAACCGGTGAACATTATCTGGTCACCCGCCGAATGACCCGCATCCGTATGGAAAAGGCTTCGGATGATGGAAAATTTGTCCATCACCTTCGCGCATTTTGGAAGAAGGTCGCAAATTTGTATGCCGGGCACGTTGGTGGACGTCGCGCCGAACGCGCCACGGTAATCCTGAGGCGCATCGGGCTTGGGGTCCCATGTCTCGTGCTGGCTGGGCCCTCCGCGTTGCCACAGTATGATGACGGACTTCTCCTTGGAAGTCTTTGCCGGATCGGCAGCGCTTTCGGCCTTTAGTACTTGGGGCAGGGAAAGACCCGCCATTCCCAAGGCGCCTGCCTTTACGAACCCGCGCCGGTCAATCGCAAGGTTTCTTCGAAACTCTTCGCAACCGAATGCGGTGGGCTTCATTAATTTCTAGTTTCGTTACCGCCTAGATGCTTTACGCTATGCAGTGAACACCAAGCCTTACAGGTTGAATAAAAATTCCTTGGTATTGAAAAGGGCCCATACGACGTCCTCATAGGCTTCTTTTTTAGTGACGAGCTTTTTAACTCCTTTGTCATCCTCGATTTCACGATTCACGTAATCGACCGCCATCTTCAATTCCCCTTCCTTGGGAGCTCGCGAAAAAGCTGCGAAATAAAGCTCGGTGACTTTTTCCTCGTCCGTCTTTTCCTTGTCGTTGGCCAACTTGGTGGCTCGACCGGATCCGCTGGTCAGTTTGCTTTGGATATCCTTGGAATTGATCAAGTGCAGGCTCTGAGCCAAACTAGCGTCGCCCGAACGTTCACACTCGCAGGCGCTGGCGTTGTCGGGTCGACCGAACACGGAAAGAAAATAGCTTTTCTGGTTGAAACTGTTGTCCGGAAGCATGGTGGCCCGAGTACCTGCGGGAAGACCACTGAAACCCGTTCGCACCTCAGTCAGGTCATCGATGGAATCAAGCAACACCTCGGCCTGCAAACGCTGAGGATAGTGTCGGGAAAAGTTGTGCTTGTCCTTGGCGTTGTATCGGTTGGGGATGGAACTGAACTGATAGGTCTTCGATCGGCAAAGATCACGAATTATGCCCTTCATGTCGAAACCGCTTTCGATGAACTTCTCGGCCAGAGCCTGAAGCAGTTCGGGATTAACCGCGGGATTTGTCTCGCGCATATCGTCCTCCGGATCCACTAAGCCACGACCGAAGAAATGCTTCCAATAACGATTCACGAACGTATGGGCGAAGAATGGGTTGTCCTTGGAGGACATCCAGTCAACGAGAGCTTGCCGCGGATCGTCGTCGGCGCCTACCACCGCAGCTTCTGCCCCAAGTCCCGCAGGTTGAACGGGCGTATTGTCTTTTTTGTTGGTGGCTTTCGCTATGCCGCGCTTGTGATATATGATGTCCTCATCAGGCAAACGGCCCTTGGCCCGGCCAACTTGGGAAAAGAAGGCGGACAACTGGTAATAATCTTTCTGACTCCACTTTTCAAAGGGGTGATGATGGCACTGGGCGCACTGAATTCTCGTACCGAGAAAAAGTTGGGCGGTATCCTCGAGCTGGTTTTGCACCGTCTTCACTTCCCGATACCATCCGACCGCAGGATTATGAAGCATTTCACCGGATGCAGCCACCACTTCGCGGACGAATTGGTCGTACGGCTTGTTCTGGTGCAAACTGTCGCGAACCCATGCGTGAAAGGCGTAGTTGCCTCGCTGGTAGGAAGTCTTGGTGCGCTTGTTTCGAAGGAGGGAAGACCACTTGTTGGCAAAGAAGTTCGCGTAATCGGTGCTGGCCAGCAATCGGTCGATCAGCTTGTCGCGCTTGTTCTCATCCTTATCGGCAAGAAAGGCCTTGGCTTCCTCAGAAGTCGGCAAACGACCACCGATATCGATCGATACTCGGCGAATGAAGGTGGAATCGTCGCAGATTTCGGAGGGAGGCATACCCACGGCCTTGAGCTTGGCAAAAACGAACTCGTCAACATAGTTGCGAGCCGGTGGAAGGTTGTCAACGGGAGCTCCGAGAGGCACCACGGCCCGAAAAACCGCCACCTTGTCTTGGTA